>CAMOOZ010000200.1 GCA_946621895.1 uncultured Lachnospiraceae bacterium
CCGGCGCGCGGCGTCACCCCCCCCCGGGCGGGTTTTTCGGTGGTCCCCCGGGTGCCGCCGCTGCCCGCAAGCGTGCTTCCCGCGAGGGCTCCCGCCAGAACACAACTAAGAAACTTTTTTCTCATTCTTTTTTAACCTCCCTTTATTGTAATTTGCAATCTTACACAGATGCCGCGAAGCGACAGTCTGGTGCTGCATAACAGTGGAACGCGTTTAGTACCGCCAGCTTCTGCTGGCGCGGTGGAGAATTTGCGAATGCAATCTCTCCGGTGCTATATCGATTCGATTTTTCACGCTTCTCTCTCTACCATATGGCAGGCCGCCCAGTGATCCTCGCCGATCTGCCTTAACTCCGGCCTGGTCTGTCCGCAGTCATCCCCATTGCATTTCAGGCATCTGTTCCGGAAGGGACAGCCGGGGGGCACATCCAGAGGACTTGGTGCCTCGCTTTCGATGCTTTCGATCTTCTGGGAAAAATCCATGTTCAGATCAAAGATCGCGCCCAGAAGCGCCTGCGTATAAGGATGCTTTGCGCCCTTCGCCACCTCTTTTGCGGGCAATACCTCCACGATGTTTCCAAGGTACATCACGGCCACCCGGTGGGACAGCTGGGAAACCAGCGCCATATCGTGGCAGACAAAGCCGATGGCGATATTGTGCTCCTTCTGGAGTTTTACCAGAAGCTCCACCACGGTTTTCTGCACCGACACATCCAGCGCGCTTGTGGCCTCGTCGCACATGATCACCTCAGGCTCCAGGGCGATGGCTCTGGCGATCCCCACCCGCTGGCGCTGGCCGCCGCTCATGTTATGCGGATAGCGAAGCGCAAACTCCTTTGGCAGCTCCACCATTTCCAGATATTTTCCGGCCGTCTCCAGCTTTTCGGAGTTCTTGATCAGCCCAAAATTCAAAAGGGGCTCGCAGATGATGTCCATCACCTTCATTTTCGGATTAAAGGCCAAAGACGGATCCTGAAAGACCATCTGGATATGTCTGCGGTGCTGCCTGAGCGCTTCTCCCTTTAAGGCGCTGATATCCTTTCCATCAAAAAGGATCTCCCCCTCCGTGGGCTGATCCAGAGAAAGCAGCATGCGCAAAAGGGTGCTTTTGCCACAGCCGGATTCGCCGACGATTCCCAATGTTTCCCCCCGGAAAAAAGCCAGGTTGATATCGTTATTCGCAAGCAGCTCGCGGCCTCCCGCTGCCGGGAAGCGCCTGGTCACATGCTTTACCTCCAGGATCGGCTTCATCTCAGACATATCGGAATCCCTCCAGCGTCGGCACGGAAGCCATCAGATTCTTTGTATAGGGCACATTGGAATGGCGCAGGATCTGCTCCCTGTCTCCTCTGTCCACCACCTTTCCCTGCTGCATCACGATGATGGAATCGCCCATATAGGCCGCAACACCGATATTGTGGGTGACCATGATGATGCTTGTGCCGAAATCCTCACGCAGCTCCATCATCTGCCTCACGATCTGCGCCTGTGTGGTGACATCCAGCGCGCTTGTGGGCTCGTCCGCCAAAAGGAGCTTTGGCCTGAAGGTCATTGCCATCGCAATGCCGCAGCGCTGCCGCATGCCTCCGGAAAGCTGGAACGGAAAGCTGTTCATCACATTCTGCGCATCCGGCAGGCGCATCCTTGTGAGCATCTCACAGGCCTGATCCCAGGCTTCCTTCTTTGATTTCTTCTCATGGGTCAGGATATAGTCCACATATTGCGTGCCGATCTTTTTGATCGGATTGATCATCGCGCCGGAATCCTGGAAGATCATGGAGATCCTGCTGCCCCGGAGACTTCTCCACTCCTTTTGCGAATAGGAAAGCAGACTCTTTCCTTCAAAAAGAATATCCCCTCGGGAGACTTTTCCGCCTCCGGGCAGAAGTCCCAGGATCGCCCGGATCACCGTGGTCTTTCCGCTGCCGGATTCTCCCACCACGCTGACCACCTCGGCCTCCTTCATGGAAAGCGAGAAGTCTTCCAGCGTGGGGGCCGGGTTATTCCCATATTGCACTGTGATATTTTTTACTTCCAGAAGCATCCGGATTCCTTTCCTGTCGCTGTGTTGCCGTCCGCAAAGCGGCATATTTCCAATGCGAATGGAACATTCGCTATGTGTTCGCACGTGCGATCACATTATCGTTTAATACCAGAAGCCATTCGCATACGCTTCAGCCCTCTTCCCTCACATCCAGCACATCCCGCAGGCTGTCACCGAGAAGATTGAAAATAACAACTGTTACCAATATTGCAAGGCCCGGAAACAGCATCAGCCAGGGCGCATTCTGCATATAGGCCCGCCCGTCATTTAACATCAGGCCCCACTCCGCCGCGGGCGGCTGGGCGCCGAAGCCCAGAAAGGAAAGCCCCGCCAGCTCCAGGATCATCGTGCCGATATCCGTGGCGGCCGTGATCACCATCGTGGGCATGATATTGGGCACCATATATTTCCACAGGATATAGGGCACCCTTGAGCCCGTGACCACGGCGGCGGAGATGTAATCCGTATGCCTGATCTTCAGCACCAGGCTTCTGGCCATTCTGGCGTATTTTGTCCAGGAAACGATCGCGATGGCGATGATCGCGTTTTTGATGCTGGCACCCAGGATACCGGCCACGGCGATGGCCAGCACCATACCGGGAAAGGAGATCATCATATCGGAAAACCGCATGATCACGGCATCCACGATCCCGCCGAAATAGCCCGCAATAACGCCCAGAAGGCTTCCCACCACCAGAATCACGGCCACCAGGATAAGCGATGAGGACAGCGAGATCTGTGTCCCGTAGATCACCCGGGTGAAGAGATCCCGGCCGAGCTTGTCCGTTCCGAACCAGTGCGCCGCGCTGGGCGGCTGAAGGGCATCCGTCAGCACCGATTTATAGGGATCCTGCGGACACAGGACCGGCGCCAGGACCGCCACCAGCACAAGACCGACCGCAAGCAGAAGATATACGGTAAACTGTTTGTTCTTTTTTACAAATACCCGAAACTTATCCATACCGAATCCTTAAATGATGTCAGGGTCAAAAGTGATTCCCGGACCTCTTCAGCGCCCTGTGCGCGAATCCCTCTGTGATCTGTATCCCCGCCGGAGGCGATATCGGAAATGCATTGACAGGAAACAGATTTGCCAAATGCGTTTGCGACACCTTCAGCGCAGCCTGATCCGCGGGTCCACCCAGTAGTAGGAGATATCCACCAGCAGATTGATCCCCATATAGATTAACGACACCCACAGCACATAGCCCTGGATCAGGTTGTAGTCATAGGAGGTGATCGCGGAAACAGCCAGATTCCCCAGCCCCTGATAGCTGAAGATCACCTCCACCACGGCAGTCCCGCCCAGCAGCGATCCCAGGGAAAGTCCCAGCATCGTGATCAGGGGCAGCAGGGAATTCGGAAACACATGTTTCCAAAGAATCGCGCTCTCGCTTTCCCCCCTGGCCCTGGCTCCCGTCACATAATCCTGATGGAGCTCCTCCAGCACAGCCGTCCTGACCTGCCTCGTATACTTGGAGGCCATCGCGAAGGCCAGTGTGACCGCGGGCAAAATGATCTTGTTAAAGCCAGTCCCGGTGGAAACAACGGGAAGCCAGCCCAGCTTCAGGCAGATGAAATAAAGCAGGAGAAGACCGACCCAGAAATTGGGCATGGACACGCCGACAAAGCTTAAGCCCCGGACCAGATAATCAATGGGTTTATTATGATAGACAGCCGAAAGCATCCCCAGCGGGACGGAAACGATCAGCATCAGCACCAGAGACAGTAAAGCCAGCTTTAAGGTGGGCCAGAGCCTGGAGGCCAAAAGCTCACCGATGGGCTTGCCCGTGGAATAGGAGGTGCCGAAATCTCCTCTGAGGCAGTTTCCCAGCCATCTGCCATACTGGACGAGCACCGGGTCATTTAATCCCAGCTCCTCCCGCCTGGCATTCAGCTCCGCCTCCGTGGGCATCGTCCCCGCCGCGGCGTACATGGTGCGGACGGGGTCACCGGGTGCAAGATAGATCAACATAAAGGTGAAAAAACTGATCCCGATCAGTACGATCACGATCTGCAGCAGCCGCTGCACCAGCATTTTCTTAGACAAAGCTCTGCTCTCCCGATATAAATGAAGCTCTCTGGTAACTGTTCAGGGTGTTAAATAGAACCTTTCCTGAACGAAAAACAAGCAAACTATATAAACTATACCGTTTTCCTTAAATGGTTGTCAAGCGTAGTTTGGAAAGTTTCATATTTTTCCATTTTGTGAAAAAACAAGAAAATTCCATGCCTTATGAGATGGGTAGGAATTGATATATTCACGCCTATTTCATATGTTATTTAATGTTTGGGGTCTGTGGTGCGTGCTCTTTCGCTATGCGCACGGCTGGCAATCAAGCAGGGGGGACGAAGCCGCACCCTGCTCGCCCCGCCGGCCGCGCTATGGCAAAGCCATAAATTACATCTGCGCGGCTGTGCGATAAAAAAAGACCCTGCTCCGATCCGGGGCAGGGCCGCAAACTTTTCCGCCGCTCTTCTTATCACTCCTTATTCCGCTTTATCCATATGCACATCCAGCTGCGGGAAGGGGATCTCGATCCCGCCGGCATCCAGCGCAAGCTTCGCCTTCTCCAGCGCCTCCCACTTTGCCTCCCAGACCTTAGCCGTGTCGCACCAGAACTGCATGCGCAGATTCACCGACGAATCCGCCAGCTCCTCCACCGCGATCAGCATATCCTCTCCCTGCAGCACATATTCGCAGGTCTTTAGCATCTCCAGGAGGACTTCCTTCGCCTTCCTTAAGTCGGAGCCGTAGCTGATCCCCACGGTCAGCACGAGCTTGCGCTTTTCCATCGCGGTCATGTTCACCACTTTGGAGTTGGACAGGGAGCCGTTGGGAATGATCACCACCTTGTTTTCCCTGGTCAGCAGCCTGGTGTAGAAGATCTCGATCTTAAAGACCCTGCCCTCCACGCCCTCCGCCTCGATATAGTCGCCTACGACAAAGGGTTTGACCAGCAGGATCAGCACGCCGCCGGCAAAATTGGCAAGGCTTCCCTGGACCGCCAGGCCGATGGTCACGCCCGCGGAGCCCAAAAGCGCCACTACCGTTGCAATGTTCATTCCAAAGCCGGAGGCGATGAGAAAGATCAGGACGATATACAGCCCCACCTTCAGGCAGGAATCCAGAAACTGGCTGGTTCCCGTATCCACCTTCGCTTTGTCCAGCGATTTTCTGATCAGCCTGCGGATAAAGCCGATGAGCTTTACCCCGATGGCAAAAACCAGTATGGTCAGCCCGATCTTCACGCCAAAGGAAAGCGCGTGGGAAGGAAGATCCTTAAAAAACTGCTCCAGAATGCCCGGCTGCACCGCCTCCTTCAGCTCATCTGGCAGCAGCTCCGTAATGCCGTCGGCCACTGTCTCCAGGAAAAGCGGCCTCATTTTCCACCTCCCGGCCGGGAAAGCTCCTCAAGCTGCTTCTTCAGCGCCGCAAGCTCCGTTTCCACCGCCTCCATCGCCTCCTCCTTGCGCTTCAGGATCCGGCGCTGTTCCAGCAGAAAAGCATCCCTGTCCCGCTTCAGCTCCAGATAGCTTTTCTCCGTCTCGCCGATCTGCTCCTCAAGCGCCTGCATCCGGAAACGCTTTTCCTCCGCCTGCGTAAAGGGTTTGTGGCGATAAACCTGAAGGGTATAGGGCGCGATCTCTGTTTCCACGCAGTATTCCTTATCGTCACATTCCCGTTTCAGGGCGGTATAACGCACATTTTCCTCGCCGGCGCTGGAAAAGATCCGCTCATAATGCCCGGCGGAATCAACGCCGAAATTGAATCGCCGGTCTGCGGAGGAAAAATTCACCGTGATGAACAGCCGGTCCTTTTTCCTTTTTCCCTTTCGGATAAAGCTCAGGGCCAGCTGCCTTGAGGAAACATGATTGATAAACGCCAGGCTCTCCGGTTCTTCGTCCGCTTCCGAAAGAAAGCTTTCCTTTTCCCAGAAGGCAAAGAGCCTTTTCAGATATGATTCTTCTTCCGGCGCAATCTCATCCAGGATAAACAGCTTCTGACCGGGGCTGAACATGGCAAAGGCCGCCGCCAGTGTAAACAGCCCGGCGTCCGGTCTGGACAGCTTCAGGAACCTTGGCTCCACAAAGGCATAATGGAGGCCGGAAAGGAGCTTCGACCAGGCGCCCGCCCTCTCTGCATCGGAAAGGCTTAAAAACACCGGGAAATCCCTTGCAAAATCCTCATTGGAGGTCAGCTGAAAGCCAAGCCCTTCGCCTTCGGGGGCGCCCGTAGCCTCCTTCCAGATCGCGCCGATATCCGAAAGGCGCAATGCCTCGGGATGCGCCGCGCAAAGCGCCTGATTACATTCCTGGATCAGGCTTAAGGCATCCCTGTCCACATTTTCCCCCATGAAATTGGGCAGCCACTCTCCGGGCGCCTTGCGATAATCCAGATAGAGCACCGAGCCCAGGTTCGGCGCATAGATCCCGTCCGCTCCCAGCTCCTCGATCAGGAAAAAGGCGCCGGACAAAAGATAATTTCTCACCTGGATCGACTGATACTGATAAAGAAAACGGTCGTCATAGGAGCGATATCCCCTCCGGCCATCCTCATGCTCAAACAGCGCCGTGCCGTCAAAGCGGGAAAAATGCTCCCTTGCGGCCGCAAAGCCGTCTATCCGCCAGTCCAGCAGGATGCCCAGCCCTGATCCATGGCATTCCCGGACAAGCTCGGCATAAAAAGAAAGCTTTCCCCTTTCCTCATCCGGGGCAAAAAGGGAGCCCTCATCGCTGAAGCCGGTGAGCAGATGGGTGAAGCCCAGCTCCTTCGTCTGACGAACGAGCTCCTTTATGCTCTCTGTTCCATTGGGACGCACTCTCCTGATCCGGATGGATTTGCCTTCAAAATGAAATGACGGGTGTTTTTTTGTCAGCTCCCCGGTAACCCCGGAAAAGCCTCTGATGCGCTCCGTGCCGAAGGGATCGACCCTGTCCATTAATGAGGAGCCCCTGCGGAGCCTGAAGCGGTAGGTTCTTCCCTTCAGCTCCAGGGGGAGAAACAGTTCGAAAATGCCGCTCTCATCATGGCGGATCATCAGAAAGCTGAAGCGTTCCACCACAAGCTGCACCGCGTCCGCCCCCGGCGCCCACAGGGCAAAAAGCGTGCCTTTGATCGTCTTTCCCCCGCTGGTCCTGACCTTATGGGGATGCGCGCCAAGCTGCTGATACGCCCTTAAGCACTGTCCTGTGGTAAAAGCTTCCAGAAAGCCCTCTTCCAGCTGGGGAGGAAAGGCATAGGGATCGGAAAATTCCAGCGTCTCCCCGCTTTGCATGCTGATCCGGAAACGATAATCCGCTTTCGCATCCTCCAGAAAAGCGGCAAAAAAACCGGTGTCCATCTCTTCCATCGGGGTCTCCCCCTTTTCATGAAGCAGGACCAGCTGCGCCGCTCCGGGCATATAGGCCTGTACAATGGCCCGTTTTCCATGGGGATGAACGCCCAAAAGCTTCTCCGGATGGGGCAGGTCCCCATAAAGAACGCCTTCGATCTCTCTCCAGTTCATGGCATTATACAGTCTTTTGTTCACGATTTGCCTCCATTCTGCTCTGATGGTACGGCATGTGATCTCAATTCTGCACTGCAGCGCGCATTCGCCTCACGACGCTGCGCGGCGCGGTGGAGTCCGGCCGGTCTTTTATCCCTCAGAAACCGGATATTTTTTCTTTTACGGTTCCCTGTCCCCGATCCCGTGAATAAACAGGCCGCTCAAAAGCTTCGGCTCGAACCAGGTGGATTTCGGCGGCATCAGCCTCCCCGCGTCAGAGACCGCAAACAGTTCCTCAAGCGAGGTGGGATAAAGGGAAAAGCCAAGCTGCATATCCTCCCTGCAGCGTTTTTCAATCTCCTTCAATCCGCGGATGCCGCCGATAAAATCGATCCGTTTATCCGTCCTGGGATCTCCAATGCCCAGGATCGGGGAAAGCACCTTATCCTGAAGCAGGGACACATCCAGATCCTTCACCGGATCCCCGCTTAACTCCCCTCTGATCCTGATCCTCCGCCATTGTCCCTCCAGGAAAAGGCCGAATTCTCCCTTTGCAGCAGGGCGCACAGCCTCTGCTTCCGGCTCTCCCACCGTAAAGCTTTCTTCGAGACGGCTTAAGAATTCTCCGGCGGTAAGTCCGTTCAGGTCCTTCACCACCCGGTTATAATCCAGGATCTGCAGCTCAGAATCCGGAAACAGGACAGCAAGAAAGAAATTAAACTCTTCCTCACCGGTATAGTTTGGATGGGCCTCCCGTCTCATCTGCGCCACCTTCACGGCGGATGCGGCGCGATGGTGACCGTCAGCAATATAAAGTCTTTCTATATGGGATAGTTTTTTGCCAAGCTCGTCTACGATGTCATGGTTTTGGATCACCCAGACCCGGTGTCCGATCCCGTTTTCATCCATAAACGCCTGGTCGGGCGCGTTGTCCTCCTTATATTTCCGGATAAGCTCCGTCAGCTCCGCTTTTTCCCGGTAAGCCAGGAAAATCGGGCCTGTCTGGGCATCCAGTGTGTCCACATGACGGATCCGGTCTTCCTCCTTGTCCTGTCTGGTGTTTTCATGGCGCCTGATCGTGCCCTCCAGATAATCATCCACGGCGCATACCGCGGCCACCCCGGTCTGGCTTCTGCCATTCATCGTCAGCTCATAGAGGTAATAACAGGGGACAGGATCCTGCACAAACTCTCCCGTCTGGACAGCCTCTCTGAAAAGCGCCCCGGCTCTTTCATAAACCTCCGGGGCACAGGTGTCCACCTCGTCGGGCATTCCCGTCTCGGCCCTGTCGATCCGAAGAAATGCCCTCGGATGCTTCTCCACATAGGCCTTTGCCTCTTTTCTGGAAAACACATCATAGGGCAGCGCCGCCACTGCAGAAGCGAGCGCCGCCGGGGGTCTGAAGGCCCTGAAGGGTCTGATCACAGCCATATCAGACGATCCTCCTTACTCTGAACACGCCGGGGATCGTTTCCAGGCGTTTCACAAGCTCCTCGCCGGGATCCTGCTCCAGATCAAACATGGTATAGGCGAATTCCCCCTTGGATTTATTGGTCATATCCGTGATGTTGAAGCCCTCATCACCGAACACGGCCGTGAATTTCGTGATCATATTCGCGATATTTTTATGACAGATCGTGATCCTGGCCGCCTGGGCGCAGATCCCCATATCCACCTTCGGATAGTTCACGCTGTTTTTGATATTGCCGTTCTCCAGAAAATCCCGCAGCTCCAGCACGGCCATGTGCGCACAGTTATCCTCCGCTTCCTCCGTGGACGCCCCCAGATGGGGAAACGCGATCACGCCGGGCTTTCCGGCAGTGGTAGGATTCGGAAAATCCGTGACATAGGCCCGGACCTTACCGGCCTCGATCCCGTCCAGCACCGCATGCTCATCCACCAGCAGGTCTCTGGCGAAATTCAGGATCACGGTGCCCTTTTTCATCTGCGCCACGGCGTCCCTTCCGATCATTTCTCTGGTGGAATCCGTCAGCGGGACATGGATCGTGATGAAATCGCATTTCCTGAAGATCTCATCCACCTGGATCACATGCTTTACATCCCGGCTCAGGCTCCAGGCCGCATCCACGGAAAGATAGGGATCATAGCCATAGACCTCCATTCCGAAATGCCTGGCATTGTTTGCCACCTTGACCCCGATGGCGCCGAGTCCGATGATCCCCAGCCTTTTGCCCGCCAGCTCCGTGCCGGCAAACTTCTTCTTTGCCTTCTCCATGTCCTTGGAGATAGTCTCATCGTCCTTATTCTCCCTGACCCAGTTGGCGCCGCCCACGATATCCCTGGCAGCCAGCAGCATGCCGGCAAACACCAGCTCCTTCACGGCATTCGCATTGGCGCCGGGGGTGTTGAACACCACGACGCCCTGTCTGGCATAATCGTTTAACGGGATATTATTCACCCCTGCTCCCGCCCTGGCCACGGCCAGCACGGTCCGGGGAAGAGTCATCTCATGCATCACGGCAGAGCGTACCAGTACGCAGTCCGCGTCGTCCAGCTTGTCCGTCTTCTGATAATCCTCGGTAAAAATCTTTAATCCCACCGGTGAGATGGGATTCAAACAATGAAATTTCATGCCTGCTCCTCTTTAATTCTTCTTTTTCTCGAAATCCTCCATGAACTGCACCAGCTTTGCGACTCCCTCATACGGCATCGCGTTATAAATGCTGGCCCGCATCCCGCCTACGGTGCGGTGTCCCTTCAGATTTACAAAGCCGGCAGCCTTTGCCGCGGCCACAAATTCCTTATCCAGCTCATCGTTCCCGGTAATAAAGGGCACATTCATCAGCGAGCGATCCTTTTTTTCCACGGTGCCCTTAAAGAGCGTTGAGGAATCCAGAAAATCATAGAGGAGCTTAGCCTTCTTTTCGTTTCGATTCCGCATTTCCGCAAGGCCGCCCATTTTCTTCAGCCATTTAAACACCTTGCCGCAGATATAGATCGCGTAGCAGGGCGGCGTATTGTACAAAGACTCCGCATCCGCATGGATCTTATAGGTCAGCATCGTGGGCGTGCCGGGCAGCGGTGTCTCCGGGATCAGATCCTCTCTGATGATCACGATGGTCACGCCGGCCGGTCCGATGTTTTTCTGTACGCCGCCATAGACGAGGCCGTACTTTTCCACCTGCATCGGCTCTGATAAAAAGCAGGAGGAAACATCCGCCACCAGCTCTCTGCCCTTCGTATTCGGAAGGGTCCTGTATTTCGTCCCGTAAATCGTGTTGTTTTCACAGATATAGACATAGTCCATATCATCGGTGATCGGCAGATCCGAGCAATCCGGGATGTAGCTGAAGGTCTTATCCGCGGAGGAAGCCAGCTCCACTGCCTCGCCGTAAAGCTTCGCCTCGGAAAAGGCCTTTTTCGCCCACTGACCAGTCAGAATAAAGCCTGCTTTTTTATTCTTCATCAGGTTCATCGGGATCATGGCAAACTGCGTGCTGGCGCCCCCCTGGAGGAAAAGCACCTTATAGCGATCCGGGATCCCGGCCAATTCCCTTAAATCCTTTTCCGCTTCCTTAATGATCTGATCATACTCCTTGGAACGGTGGCTCATTTCCATCACGGACTGACCCGAGCCGCCGTAATCGAGCATTTCTTCAGCCGCCTCCTTTAACACCTCCTCCGGAAGCATCGCAGGTCCGGCAGAAAAATTATAGACTCTGGACATTTTTTCACTCCTCTTTTCTGATCAAACTGTAAAAAAACACGGGGCAGTCCCACGACCGGATACCCGCAGTCCTTATAGTATACTGCGGGAACGGCACTTTTTCAATTCCTCCCGCGGGGAAACAGGTTTCCTGAGATTCCCGTTCCGTGCTGACTGTGCATGCAGATTTATGCTATAATGAGTTGTTTATATCTTTTCAGCCGAAATGGATCTCAGGATATGGAGGAATGAAATGAATCAGGATATCGCAGAGGCCTCGCTCAGGCTTCACGAAATACTAAAGGGAAAGCTGGAGGTAAAATCCAAGGTCCCGATCCGCACCAAAGAGGATATGGGGCTGCTTTATACCCCCGGCGTGGCTGAACCCTGCCGGAAGATCGCAGCGGATCCGGAAAGCGTCTATCAGTATACCTGGAAGGGAAATACGATCGCCGTGGTCTCGGACGGCAGCGCGGTGCTGGGTCTCGGCAATATCGGCCCCCTGGCCGCGATGCCCGTGATGGAAGGGAAAGCCGCACTCTTTAAGGAATTTGCGGGGGTGAATGCGGTGCCCATCTGCCTGGACACACAGGATACGGAGGAGATCATCGAAACGGTCGTGAGACTGGCGCCCTCCTTCGGCGGGGTCAATCTGGAGGACATCAGCGCCCCCCGCTGCTTTGAGATCGAAGAAGCGCTGAAAAAAAGGCTGCATATCCCGATCTTCCATGATGATCAGCACGGCACGGCCATCGTGGTCCTGGCCGGGATCATCAACGCATTAAAGATCGTCAATAAAGATAAGGAAGAGTGCCGGGTGGTGATCAACGGAGCCGGGAGCGCGGGCATCGCGATCACAAAGCTTCTCCTCTCCTACGGCTTTAAGCATATCCTGATGCTGGACACCAAAGGGATACTGGCCGAAGGACGGGCAATGATGAATCCCGTGAAAACAGAGATCGCCAGGCTGACCAACCCCGAAGGCATCGGCGGCGGACTGGAAGACGCAATGAAGGGGGCAGATATTTTTATCGGCGTCTCCGCGCCGAACATCGTCACGGAGGAAATGGTCCGCTCCATGAACTGGGGCGCGATCCTTTTTGCCCTGTCCAATCCCACGCCGGAGATCATGCCGGATCTGGCGAAAAAAGCGGGTGCCACGGTAGTTGCAACCGGCCGTTCCGATTTCCCGAATCAGGTAAACAATGTGCTGGCCTTCCCCGGTATTTTCAGGGGAGCGCTGGAGGGCCGGGCGGAGCAGATCACGGAAGAGATGAAGCTGGCTGCCGCGCTCACCATTGCCGATCTGGTAACACCCGATCGTTTAAGCGCGGATTATATCATTCCCGACGCGGTGGATTCCCGCGTGGCCGAGGCCGTAAAACAGGCGGTCATGGAAAACATTCCGGAGAAAGCAAATGCCTGAATCCCAACTGACCCAGACGAAGCTCCTGATCCTGTATATGCTGGACCGGGTGGATTTTCCCCTGACCCAGGCCCAGATCAGTGATCTTCTGCTTACCCATGATTATACCGATTACCCCGAGCTGCGCCAGGCGCTGACCGAGCTGACCGATGCCGGCATGGTGCATGCCCAGAGCATGCATAACCGCACCCATATTTCCCTGACGGAGGACGGACTGGATACCCTGCACTATTTTGAAAGCCGGATCCCGGAAGAGGCAAAGCTTGATATCAAGCGTTATCTTACGGACAATAAATTCGCCCTGAAGGATGCGGTCTCCATCCTTTCCGACTATTACCGGGATCAGGAGGGTTCCTATCAGGCAAGGCTCATTGCAAAAGATAACGGCATGCCTTTGATCGAGCTGACCCTCTCCGTCCCCGACGAGGAAATGGCCGCCCATGTCTGTGATGTCTGGCAGAAAAAAAATCAGGATATTTACCAGTATGTGGTAAATACCCTGTTTTAACTTTTGGATTTTATTCTGTTTTGGTTTTTTTCTTTACTTTAATCGACGATTCGAAGCCCAGCTCTCCAGGATGATAAAATCGTCTGTTTTTTATCTGATCCGGCAGATACTGCTGCTCCACATAATGTCCCGGGAAATCGTGCGCGTACTTATACCCCACACCGATCCCCATGTCCCGCTCTCCCTGATAATTCGCATTTCTTAAATGTGGAGGCACGGGCAGATTTCCCGAGGACTGCACCTCCCGCATCGCCTCTCCCACCGCCATATAAGAAGCATTTGATTTCGGAGCGGTCGCTATGTAAATTGCCGCCTCGGACAGAATGATCCTGGCTTCCGGCATGCCCACCCGCTCCACAGCCTGCGCAGCGCTGACCGCGATATTTAATGCATTCGGATCCGCCAGCCCCACATCCTCCGCAGCACAGATCATGATCCTTCTTGCGATGAAATTGATATCCTCTCCCGCGGAAAGCATCCTGGCCAGATAATAGGCGACGGCATCCGGATCGGAGCCCCGCATGCTCTTGATAAAGGCGGAGATCACATTATAATGATTCTCCCCCTGCTTATCAAACAACAACACTCGCTGTTGAATGCACTCCGCCGCGACTTCGGCCGTGATCCTGATCTTCCCGTCCTCTCCGGGAGATGTGGTAAGCACCGCCAGCTCCAGCGCGTTCAGGGCATGTCTGGCATCTCCCCCGGACATCTTCGCGAGGAACTCCTCCGCCTCCTCCTCCAGCGCCGCGTGCCAGGCGCCAAGGCCTTTTTCCTCATCGGTGACGGCCCGCTTCAGCAGGGTTTTGATCTCCTCCTCCGTCAGGGGCTTTAATTCAAATACCATGGATCTGGAGATCAAAGCGGAATTTACTTCATAAAAGGGGTTTTCCGTGGTCGCGCCGATGAGGATCAGCGTCCCATCCTCCACAAAGGGGAGCAGATAGTCCTGCTGGGCTTTGTTGAAG
>CAMOOZ010000201.1 GCA_946621895.1 uncultured Lachnospiraceae bacterium
AGGAGCGGCATATGGCACAACCTTCAAATGAAAATGAAAACGAACTTACCGGCAGTCAGAAGGCAGCCATACTGCTTATCGCCCTGGGTCCGGAGAAATCTTCCAAGATATTCAAGCATCTGAAGGAGGAGGAGATCGAGGAGCTGACGCTGGAGATCGCCAATACGAGAAGCATCACGCCCCAGATGAAGGAGGATGTCTTAAGCGAATTCTACGGGATATGCCTTGCGCAGCAGTATATCGCAGAGGGCGGCATCGGCTATGCCAGAGAGCTGCTGGAGAAGGCTCTTGGCGAGGACAAGGCGATGAGCGTGATCTCCAAGCTCACCGCTTCCCTGCAGGTCAAGCCCTTTGAATTTGTCAGGAAGACGGATGCTACCCAGCTGTTAAACTTTATTCAGGATGAGCATCCACAGACCATCGCCCTGATCCTTTCCTATCTTGCGCCGGCCCAGGCCGCGCTGATCATTTCCGCACTGCCTCCCGACAGGCAGCCGGAGGTGGCAAAGAGGATCGCGATCATGGACAGAACCTCGCCGGATGTGATCAAGGAGGTGGAAAAGGTGCTGGAATCCAAGCTGGCAAGCCTGGTGAATCAGGACTATACGATCATCGGCGGCGTGGACGCCGTGGTGGACATTTTGAATACCTCCGACAGAGGAACGGAAAAGCACATCATGGAGACGCTGGAGATCGAGGCGCCGGAGCTGGCGGACGAGATCCGCAAGAAGATGTTCGTCTTCGAGGATATTTTGCTTTTGGACGACCGCGCGATCCAGCGGGTGCTGCGCGATGTGGAAAACAGCGACCTGTCTTTGGCCTTAAAGGGCGGCAACGAGCAGGTTCAGGAGGCGATCTTCCGGAATCTGTCCTCCCGTCTGGGCGCCATGATCAAGGAAGACATGGAGTTTATGGGACCTGTGAGAATGAAGGATGTGGAGGAAGCCCAGCAGAAGATCGTGAATGTGATCCGGAAGCTGGAGGATTCTGCGGAGATCGTGATCTCCAGAGGCGGAGGCGACGAAATTGTCCTATAATACCCTGTTTAAGTTCGGCACCGTGCCCTGGAATGAAAAGGAAAAGGTCATCGACAATAATGCCAGGGTGGAGGAGAAGGTCAGGGAAGCCATCGCGAAATACGGGGTAAAGGAAGAAGCGCCTTCCGAGGAAGGCTTCCGGGAAGGCCTGGGCGCCCTCGGCGCGGAGCGTCTGGAGGATGTGTCCGAGGATGGCAGTCCCGTGATCAAGGCGCCGGATCCCGCACTTTCCAATGCCGCTGAGGAACTCGAGGCGGCCAGGGCTGAGCTGGAGGAGCTGAACGGAAAGATCGAGGCGGCCAGGCAGGAAGCGGCAGCCATTCTGGAAAAAGCGCACGCCGATGCCGCCCAGATCACGGAGCAGGCCAGGCAGGCAGGGCATGACGAAGGCTTCAGGCAGGGAGAAAGCGAGGCAAAGCAGAGCCTGCAGAGCAGGGAAAACGAGCTGCTTGCCAGACGGGATGCCCTTGAAGCGGAATATGAACAGCGCTTTAACGAGATGGAGCCTGCGTTTGTCGAGAATCTGACAGCAATTTATGAGCATGTTTTTCATGTGGACCTCCTGGATAATCGGGAGGTATTATTCTATCTGATCGAAAAAACCATGCGGGATATCGGACTCGGGACGAATTTCCTGGTGCATGTCTCCCCGCAGGATTATCCCCTGGTACAGGGAGAAAAGGAGCGGATCACGGGCCTGATGGACGCCGGACACACCCTGGAGATCATTCAGGACAACGGTGTTTCCCCGGGGGGCTGCCTGGTGGAAACGGACAACGGCATCTTCGACTGCGGCATAGACACGGAGCTGAAGGCGCTCACGAAAAAGCTGAGAATGCTTTCCTACGAGAAGGAAGAGGAAAACTGATATTGGATTTAAAGAAGTATGAGAAGGTTCTGGAGGAACCTTTATACAGGAATATGGGGAAGATCCTGAATGCAGTGGGACTGGCGATCGAGTCTGCGGGCCCGCTGGCAAAGAAGGGGGATATCTGCCTGATCTATCCCGAAGGGGAAGGGTCTGACCCGATCCGTTCTGAAGTGGTAGGCTTTAAGGACGGCAAAACGCTGCTGATGCCCTATGGAAATGTGGAAGGGATCCGGATCGGAAGCCTGGTGGAGAACACGGGAAAGCCTCTGGAGGTGATGGTGAGCGATGATCTCCTTGGACAGATCCTGAACGGGATCGGCGAACCGCTGGACGGGTCTCCCATTGTGGGAGGGGAGCCCTATTCCGTTGAGGCGATGCCGCCGGATCCGATGAAGAGAAAGATCATTTCCGAGGTGCTGCCCCTGGGAGTCAAGGCCGTGGACGGCCTGATGACACTGGGCAAGGGGCAGCGGATCGGGATCTTTGCGGGTTCAGGCGTCGGAAAATCTACCCTTATGGGAATGTTTGCCCGAAATACCGATGCGGATATCAATGTGATCGCGCTGATCGGGGAGCGCGGCAGGGAGGTCCGCGAGTTTATCGAAAGGGATCTGGGGCCTGAAGGGATGAAGCGCTCCGTCGTTGTCTGCGCGACCTCGGACAGGCCGGCCCTGGAGAGAAACAAGGCTGCCAAGACGGCCACGGCCATTGCGGAGTATTTCCGGGATCATGGCAGGGATGTGCTGCTGATGATGGACAACATGACCCGTTTTTCCATGGCCCAGCGGGAGATCGGGCTGGCCAGCGGGGAGCCGCCGGTGTCCAGAGGCTATCCGCCAAGTGTTTATGCCGAGATGCCCAGGCTTCTGGAGCGCGCGGGCAATGCGGAAACAGGCTCCATCACCGGGCTTTACGCCGTGCTGGTGGATGGCGATGATTTTAACGAGCCTATCACCGACACCGCCCGCGGGATCCTGGACGGCCATATCATGCTGAGCAGAGCCCTTGCCCATAAGAACCATTATCCTGCCGTGGATGTGCTCCAGAGCATATCCAGGTGCATGAGCGCCGTGGCCTCAAAGGAGCATAAAAAGGCGGCCGGGAAGCTGAAGAATGTGCTGGCCACCTATAATGACGCGGAGGATCTGATCAATATCGGCGCTTATAAACGGGGCTCCAATCCGGATATCGATTTTGCCATCGAAAAGATCCGCGGGGTTAACGACTTCCTGATGCAGGATGTGGACACGAAATTCTCTTTTGAGGATACGGTGAACCAGATGGAGGCGCTCTTTGCGTAAGCATTATGGCCAAATTTATCTACCGGATGCAGGGCATCTATCAGATCAAGCTGAAGCTGGAGGATCAGGCGAAGCAGCAATATGCCGCCGCGAAGCTTAAGCTGGATGAGGAGCTGGATTATCTGGAGACCTTAAAAAAACGGCGCCAGGATTATCTCGAGGAGGGCGTCCGCCTCAGGCAGGCCGTACTGGATTTTCTGGAGATCAAAAACAACAGGGCTGCCGTGGAGAAGACCGATGAATATATCCTGGGGCAGCAGGCGAGGGTCATTGCGGCCAGAAAGGCCCTTGACCAGGCCCAGCGGAAAATGAACGAGGCCACGCAGGAGCGGAAAATGCAGGAAAAGCTGCGGGAACAGGCCTTTGAGGAGTTTAAGCAGGAGCTGGTGAAGGAAGAAATGAAGGAAGTGGATGAGCTGACCAGCTTCAGGCATGGGGAGCGCAATCGGGAAAACGCGAAGGAAGAAGCGCTGGAGCGCAGCCGGAGAGGTTGATCAATATGGCAGAAGCGAAAACGGCAGTCGATGCCGCCGGTTTTGATCCGAAGGAGCAGGAAAGGCAGATCAAGGATCAGAAAAGGCAGCTGAAACGGGAGCAGAAAGCCCAGAAGAAGGAAGCGAAAAAGCGCGCAAAGGAGATCGAAGAGGCGGAAGAGCGCCTCGAGGAGGAGGGCGTCATGAGCGGGGGCGTGCCCGTGATCATGGTCACGCTCCTGATCGTCATCGTCTGGGTGGGGATCCTGGCCCTGCTGATCAAGCTGGATGTGGGCGGTTTCGGTTCCGGCGTGCTTGCGCCGGTCTTAAAGGATGTGCCCGTGGTCAACATGATCCTGCCCGGCAGCTCCGTGATGGCCCCCGGGAGCGAGGGAGCGCCGGAAGAGGCCTACGGCGGCTATACGAGCCTCGAGGAGGCCGTGGAGCAGATCAAGATCCTGGAGCTTGAGCTGGAGGCCGCAAACAATTCCGGGACGACAAATTCCGAAACCATCGCGACGCTGGAGGCCGAGGTGGAAAGACTTCGGACCTTTGAGGCGCAGCAGGTGGAATTTGAGCGGATCAAGGATCAGTTCTACAATGAGGTGGTCTATTCCGACAAGGGTCCCGGCATTGACGAATACCGGAAATATTATGAATCCATTGACCCGGAAAATGCGGAATATCTCTATAAGCAGGTGGTGGAGCAGGAGGAGATTGATGCGAGGATCACAAAATACGCGAATACCTATGCCGGGATGAAGCCCAAGGCCGCCGCGGAGATCTTTGATAATCTGGTAACGGACGGGTCCATCGATCTGGTGGCGAAGATCCTTGGCGCCATGGGCACGGACAACCGCGGGGCGATTCTGGCCCAGATGGATGTGGCCAACGCCGCCCGGGTGACCAAGCTGATGGACC
>CAMOOZ010000202.1 GCA_946621895.1 uncultured Lachnospiraceae bacterium
CGGGGGCGCGATGCGGCGGATCTCTTCCTCGCTGTAGACGAGCGGGTCCGTTGCGATCCGCTGTCCGTTTTCCGTGCGCGTATGACGTTCGCCGAAATAGAGCCCGCCGGTCAGCTCCCGCATGATCAGCATGTCAAAGCCCCTGTCCGCGATCTCCTTCTTTAACGGACAGGCGGCGGAAAGCTCGTCATAAAGCCAGGCCGGGCGCAGATTGGCGAAAAGCCCCAGCGCCTTCCGGATCCCTAAAAGCCCTGCCTCCGGCCGTTTTTCCGGGGGCAGCTTATACCAGGGCGAGGTGGCCGCGTCTCCGCCGATGGAGCCCATCAGCACGGCATCCGAGGCCTTGCAGGTGCTGATCGTCTCCTCCGTCAGGGGGATGCCGTGTACATCAATGGAAGCCCCTCCCAGCAGGCATTCGGTAAAGGTAAATGCATGGCCATAGGTCTCAGCCGCCTTTTCCAGCACCTTTTTCGCCTGCGCCACGATTTCCGGTCCGATCCCGTCTCCGGGGATCAATGCAATGCTGCAGTTCATTTTTCGTCCTCCTTCATGTAAATTTACCATTGTTTACTATACAAGCAGCCTCCGACAGGTGTATAATAAATGTTTGAACAAATTGCTTTATTCGCTTACGACAAATACACATTTCGGAGGAGCAATATGCAGAGAACACTTTCCCAGGAAGAGATCGATTCCCTGATCGAGGCCTTGAACACGATCAAAAGCTACGGTGATTCCGATGTCGTCTCCGAGGATATCCTGAAAAACCAGGTGGTGCTCACCCAGCCGGAGATTGATTCCCTGATCCGGCATCTGCGGGGTGCTTCGGCAGGCGACGGCAGCGAGCCGGATTTCCGTGTCGTGCTTTCGCAGCCCGAGATCGATTCCTTAGTGGAAGCGCTGAATACGATCCGGAAATACGATGAGGAGCAGAATTTTACACAGGAGATCGCGAACAATCAGGCCGTACTCTCCCAGGAAGAGATCGACCGGCTGATCAAAATGCTGCTCAAGAAGAAAAAGGACAGTTAAAAACCGCCATGCTCCTTTCCAGGATCCCCTTCATTGCGGCGATGGCAATGCCGTAGTTCACAATGGGGATCCCGCAGGCCTCTGCCCGGTTCATCCTGTTTTTCATTTCCTTTTCATTCAGCATGCAGCCTCCGCAGTGGAGGATCAGTTCAAAGGAATCAAGCTCTTCCGGAAAATCCCGTCCCGAAAGGAAGGTGAATGCCGGAAGGGCTTTTGTGTATTCCCTGATCCAGGCCGGCAGCTTTTCCGTGCCGATATCCCCGCATTGCCTGTGGTGGGTGCAGCCCTCAGCCACCAGCACCCTGGAGCCGTCCTTCAGCTTTTTTAACGCCTCCGCGCCTTTTCTCAGCGTCGAAAGCTCTCCCTTATATCTGGCAAAAAGAATGGAAAAGCTGGTCAGCGGGATATCCGCGGGAACCTTTTTTGCAACGCCCTGAAAGGCCTGGGAATCCGTGATCACCAGCGCGGGCTTTTTTTCCTGGCACGCCAGCAGGGCCGGAAGCTCCTCCTCCTGACAGACAAGCGCCATGCCGTGATGATCCAGAATATCCCTGAGGGTCTGCTGCTGGGGCAGGATCAGCCTTCCCTTCGGTGCTGCCGCATCGATGGGCGTAACGAGGATCACCGTGTCCCCGGGATCGATCAGATCGGAAACGATCCGTTTCTCCTCCCCGGTTTTCGGGGAAAGCGTGCCAAGCTTATTTTTCAGCGCCTCGATGCCCTCACCCGTTTCCGCGCTGACATACAGCTCGTCTGCTGACCGCGGCTTTCGCGCAATCCCGCCCTCCGATCCGCCATCCTGCGCTGCGCTGATGTCTCGCAGGCTTCCCTGCGGCGGCTTTTGGCCTGTCAGCAGATCTGCCTTCGTCCTGACGATCAGAAAAGGGGTGCCGTTCTCCCGCAGCCTTCGGATCAGCGCGTTTTCCGTTTCTCCCAGGCTTTCCTCCCCTTCCAGCACGATCAGAGCGATATCTGTTTCCCCGATGATCTTTTCCGCCTGCCTTACCCTGAGCTCGCCGAGGCTTCCGGTGTCATCAAGACCCGGCGTGTCGATGATCACAACGGGGCCCAGGGGCAAAAGCTCCATGGACTTGCGGACGGGATCCGTCGTCGTGCCCTTTACCGGGGAGACAACGGACAGCTCCTGATCGGTCAGCGCGTTCACCAGGCTGGATTTCCCGGCGTTTGTTTTGCCGAAAACGGCGATATGAAGCCGCTCGGCAGAGGGCTGTTCATTCAGGCTCAACTTTTTATCTCCTTAGGAACTGAATAACTTATGCGCCTTTGCTTGTCTGTTTTCCCGAGCTCTGCGTCAGCTAAGCCAACACAATGCTGCGCATTGTGCCCGATGTTAAAACCGGAAATCCCTGCGGTCGGAATGCCG
Source organism: uncultured Lachnospiraceae bacterium (assembly GCA_946621895.1). The sequence goes on from CAMOOZ010000202.1 coordinate 2,417, forward strand.
GATAGCCTCGATATTTTCCCTCGCGATCCCCCTTGTTTTCTCATTGGGGATGCGCAGAAGCTCCCGCTCCACCATGGCATAGCCCTTCTGCTTTGTCTCCGGGGAGGCATAGGCCTCCAGATATTCGGACAGCGTCATCAAAGCATTCGGATGGCAGCAGTTTAGGATCTGGCCGTTTTTGCAAAGGCTCATGAAGCGGTCGCCGGTGCGTCCCGCCCGGTAACAGGCCGTGCAGAAGGAAGGAATATGGTCATTATCCATCAGCCACCCTACCACCTCATCCAGGCTTCTCTGGTCGGACACATCAAACTGCTCCGTGTCATGCGGGCGTTCCTTTTCCGTATAGCCGCCGACGCTGGTCCTGGAGCCGCCGCTGATCTGGGAGACGCCTAGATTTAAGAGCTTTTCCCTGATCCCCTGATTTTCCCTGGTGGAGATGATGATGCCCGTATAGGGAACCGCCAGGCGGATGCAGGCCGTGAGCTTCGCGAAGGTTTCGTCGTCAATGCCGTTGTCAAAGGCGTCGGGATCGATATCCTCCGCCCGCTTTACACGGGGCACGCTGATCGTATGGGGCCCTACCCCATGCACAGCCTCCAGATGCTCCGCATGCATAATTAACGCCGCAAACTCGTATTTATAGCGCTCAAGGCCAAAGAGCACGCCAAGCCCCACATCGTCGATCCCCCCCTCCATGGCCCTGTCCATGGCCTCGGTGTGCCAGGCGTAATCATGCTTCGGCCCGGTCGGGTGCAGGCGTTCATAGCTCTCCTTATGGTAGGTCTCCTGGAAGAGGATGTAGGTGCCGATCCCCGCCTCCTTCAGCTTCCGGTAATTCTCCACGGTGGTCGCGGCGATATTCACGTTGACCCGGCGGATGTCCCCGTTTTTATGATGGACGCCGTAGATCGTCTGGATGCACTCCA
>CAMOOZ010000203.1 GCA_946621895.1 uncultured Lachnospiraceae bacterium
AAACCGCATCACGGGCATCAGCAGGATCGCATTGGAAACGCCGTGCGCGATATGATATTTTCCTCCAAGGGGATAGCTTAACGCGTGAACAGCGGTGGTCCCCGAAGCGGTGATCGCGCAGCCCGCATAGAAGCTGGCGATCTGCATCGCGGATTTTTCGGCCATCGCGTCCGGATCGTCGCAGGCCTTTTCGATATTGTTTAAGATCAGGTCCAGCGCCTCCAGCGCAAACATATCGCTGAAGGGATTCGCCTTATTGCCGGTGAAGCATTCGATCGCGTGGCAGAGAGCGTCCACCCCTGTTGCGGCAGCGATCTTCCGCGGGAGCTTCCTGATCATTTCCGGATCCAGGATCACGGCATCCGCGATCATCGCCGGATTCACGATCCCGATCTTCAATTCCTTTTCCGGCACGGCCACGATCGCGTTGGGCGTAGCCTCGGCCCCGGTGCCCGCCGTGGTGGGGATCATGATCGTGTAAACGGTCTTCCTCCCCTTTAACGGCTCATCCAGAAGCTCCTTGATGCCGTAGTCGTCCGTATTGCAGAGGCTTGCCAGCTTGGCCGTGTCCATCACAGAGCCGCCGCCCACTGCGAGGATCAGATCGGCGCCCGAGGCCTTAAACTGATCCACAAGGGCCTGTGCCTGAGCATAGGTAGGCTCGGGGGGCAGCTCGTTCAAGACCACGACCTCCTTCCCCGCGCCTTTGAGCTTCGCGATGGGAAGCTCGGGAAGCCCCGAGGCCTCGATCCCCTTATCCGTAAAAAGGGCGATCCTTTTCGCGCTGCCCGTCATCTCCGGCAGCTTATCCAGCGCCCCTGCTCCTGCCTGCACCAGCGCAGGCATCCTCATCTGAAACTGTGTAAGCATATTTTTTCCTTTCCTCTTAACGCACCAGCTTCTCAAGCTCCACGATCAGCTCCGGGTCGCCGAAGCCGCCGGATTTGGAGAGCAGGTGATAGAGTTTGTCATTCCAGTGGAATTCGGAGAGCACCGTTCCGGGCAGCATCTCCTTCAACGGGCGCATCTCCTTCACGCCCACCTGAGAAAGAAAGCTCTGGAGCGTGTCTCCGCCCATGACGAGCAAGGTCCTGTCCTCCCCCAGCGCCAGCAGCTCCTTCAGCAGCTTTCCCATTGCGCCGGAGATCCTGCGGCGCATGGTCTCCCGAGAAATCCCGAGCTTTTCTACATAGCGGGGAGTATCCTCGCTCATCAGCGGATCGTTGGTATCCAGCAGGACGCCCCGGTTTTCCTCAAGCAGTTTTTTCAGCTCGGCGATCCTGCCCTTTCCTTCTTCCGTGTCCCAGAAGCCTTCGTCCAGCTTCTCCTCCACACTCAGGCGCCGCCGGAAAAACCCGGCCGTCTCCGCATGGTTTAACTGCGCAATGGAAACGGGGTTCACGGAGCCGTTGCCCACCAGAAGCCCGCCTCTGAAGGGAATCTGTTTATCCTCTGCGGAAACAGAAAGCTTCAGAAATTCCGGCAGCACCTCGGCAAAGCCCGCGCAGCCCGCGCTCAGACGGATTCCGTTTTTCTTTGCGATATCCTCCGCGGTCACGGAAAGCTCTCCCTCGGAGGAGATATCAAACACGCGGATCACCGGTTCCTCCGGCTCCTCGGGATCCGTTCCCGAAAGCACGGGCACATCCGTCTGCAGATGAATGATCTCCTCAATGGAGGAATGCTTCACCGGATTAAACGGGTCCTTCCCGAAGACGCTGTCCTCCACCAGCTGCCCGCCGATATAGGCCGTGCCGCCGATCGTGAGCCTGTTCATCTGCGGAAAGGCCGGGACAAAATCCAGCTCCCGCGCGCCGGAGGCTTCCAGCGCCGCAGCCAGCTCGGCCCCGATATTGCCCCGGAGCCCGGAATCCGTTTTCTTATAGATATGTGGAATACCGGCCCGGACCGCCAGGTCCACCGCGTCATAGACCACATCAAAGGCCTCGCCCGGTCCAAGATGGCGGGATTCCGTATCCACCACCAGCACCTCAATGTCCTCCGGCAGCGCCGCGGCGTCAAAAGCCGCGTCCATCCGGACGAGCACCTTTACCCCGGCCTTCGCAAACTGAACCCCTGTGTCCAGAGCCCCGGTAAAATCATCTGCAACCACGAAAAGCTTGAGCACGATCTCTCTCCTTCAAAATCAATCAGACATTAGTGAAATGAAACATCCCACATTTATCTTACTCCATTATTGTATACAATTCTACCAATATTTCAACCGTAAATTCACATTTTTCTGGAAAATAGTCCAAAAAGTCCACAGGGAAACCGGCCTGCTGCTGCTTCTGCTTTGCAAGCTCCTCCTTATAGGTTTGCAGGGCTTCCCTGTAGCCTTCAGAATACGCTGGCATCGCAGTGTTTTCCTTCATCACCTCATCTTCCGAAAGGGCGCGGTTTCCTTCCTGCAGATTGATCCCATACTTTTTTATCGCATAATGATTGACATACTTTGCCTCATGACTCGCCGTCACAGACCACGTATGAAAAAAGCTACGCATGGCTCCGCGCTTTGCGCTCTCGCCATGCTCAAAACATTCGGAATCCGCGGGGCCCCTGCCCCGCTACTTCCTCATGTTTTGGCGCTCGCCAAATGTCCGCAAATGCTCATGCGAGCATGGCATTTGCGTCCGCTTGGCTCGCTGCTTTTTTCATACTTTCCCTCATGACTTGCCGTCACAGGCCACATATAAAAAAAGTTACGCATGGCTGAGACTGTGGAATGATCCGTGCTTCAGCGTGATCATTCACATCAGCATCCGCAATATCCTGTGCCGGATGTCCGCAAAAGACACGATATCCAGTATAACACATGTTGGGGGTTTTGACACCGGTCATCCTTTCCCTGACGGCTGCCCTGCTATGCCGGGACCACCTGGATCTGGCAGGAGCGCATCGTCTCCAGCGCGGCGAGGTGCTTTTCCGGGGTGACCCCGGCACAGCATTCCGCGTCCACCGAGATCTTCACCTCCGGCATCACCGCCTTGAACAGCAGCGCGTTTGACACCACGCAGATATCCGTGCAGAGCCCCACAAGCTCCAGCTCAAGCTCCTCTTTCTCTGCGAGCGCCTTCAGGTCCTGCGCGAGCGCCGTGCTGCCGAAGGTGGGCTTCTCATAGATACGGGCATCCTTTAAGAGCTCCCCGATCTCCGGCCTGAGCTGCCAGCCCTCGGA
>CAMOOZ010000204.1 GCA_946621895.1 uncultured Lachnospiraceae bacterium
ATAACGGAAAATTCGTGGAAAGCAGCCGCCCGTAATGCTCAAATATGATCTCCAACGTCCGCAAATGCTCCTTGGAAAACTTGGCCGGCCGTTTGAAGTCGTAATTCTTGACCTGCTTTTCCTTGGAGTCCTGCATCTTGTCCAGATCCAGGTCTCCGGAGCTCAACTGCCCTAAGAGCGCATCTATTTCCGCCTGGGATAATACATCCGCCACTTAAACGCCTCACTACTGATACATGATGCTGCTGAAGCTCACCGCGAAAATAAACTGGGAATTAAACAGCTTCTGCAGCCTTGCCAGGATCGCATTCCGCATGCCTTCCTGATCCGTCTGCGCCTCCTCCAGCGTATAGGAGCTGATCACATTGATCACCTCGCTCTTGATCAGGCTCTCCTGCGCAGTAAGGTCACTGCCGTAGGTGCCGTAATCCTTATCCTGCGTATTGATCGAAAGAGCCACCTCCGCCACGCAGTAGTGCTGGTTTCCGTCTTCCCCCAGCTTCAGCGGGATCGTCATGGAATCGGCAATCGAATAGATCTCGATCTGATCCATCGGCACGGCAGGCCCCGTTCCCACGGAGGCGGCCGCCGGATCGGAAAGCTCCAGTGCGATGGCGCTGGCGATATTATCCACCAGATCCGCCGTCTTCTGGGAGGTGCCCGTCACGGAAAACATCATCAGCGCGGTCAGCACCACATTGACGATCAGTAAGGCCAGGATCAAAATTGAGATCAGATTTCTCTTCATTAGCTTTGTTTTTTACCCTCTGTATCTTTTTCCCGGAACGCCTGTTACGATGGGAATGCTGCTTTATCAGCACTTCCTTTGCGCCCCCATTCCCGCCGTCAGGAGGAAATGTGGTTATATATGCGAATCTCCACGCGCCTGTTCTTCGCCCTGCCCTCAGGGGTCGAATTATCCGCCACCGGCTGATATTCCCCGCAGCCGGAATGGATGATGTTCGCGGGATTCAAGGTCGTCGTTTCGATCAGATAATCGAACACCGCCAGGGCTCTCGCATCGGAGAGCTCGTTGTTATTCGCGTATTTCGCGCTGCTCATGGGCACATTGTCCGTATGTCCCAGGATCTCGATCGTATCGTCTGCGTACCTTTCCAGAATGATGCCGATCTGGGAGAGCGCCGGCATGGATTCGGGCTTTAATACCGCAGAGCCCGAATCAAAGAGCAGCGCGCCCTTCAGCGTCAGCTCCACATACTGGGAGGTAAAGGTCACATCGATCTGCGCGTCCAGTCCGCCCTCCTCCACGGCCTCCTGCACCGTCTCGGAAAGGCCCTCCATGTATTCCGTATAGGCTTCCTCCAGCTTCTCCTCCATCTCCTCGATGTTTTCCTTGTCCATCGCGTCGGGAATGGGCTTCGACTCTGCCGCCTGCCCCATGCTGTTGATATAGGAATCCAGCATGTTCAGCTGGCTCACCCCGTTGGAGATCAGCATGCCATCGCCGATGGCGGTCGCTCCGGCGGAAAAAATACTGAAGGTTTCGCTGAAGGAGGCTGCGATCAGTTCAAACTTCTGCGCATCCACTGATGACATTGAAAACAGCAGCACGAAAAAGCACAGAAGCAGATTCATCAAATCGGAAAAGGTCGCCATCCACGCCGGTGCACCGGCGGGGGGATCTTCCTGTCTTTTCTTTGCCATGAATAACTACCTTTTCGGGATTATATCAGGAAACACACCGGCCTGCCCGATCAACGGGTAAACCCGATGCAATAAACATTTCCCTTTCGCACACCCGAAAACACACCCATCTGAATCCGGCGCAATATTTTATGACCCAGTGGCCTGTCGTCAGCCCTCGCCGCCGCCGGAGGAACCGATCTCCTCTCTGTCCGCGGGGGAAAGGAAGGATTTCAGCTTTTCCTCAATGACCCTGGGGTTTTCCCCGGCCTGAATGCTCAAAAGCCCTTCGATCTGGATCTGCATCGCCATCATCTCGTCCGCATTCTGCAGCTTCAGCTTCCCGGCCACAGGCGCACACACCCAGTTGGCAAGCAGCGAACCGTACAGCGTCGTGATCAGCGCGACGGCCATGGAAGGACCGATGGAGGCAGGATCAGACATGTTCTGCAGCATGTTCACGAGTCCGATCAGCGTCCCGATCATGCCCCAGGCGGGCCCCATGGCGGCCACCGTATCCCAGAAGCCGATCATCCCCTTATGCCTGTCCTCGGTATTGATCATCTCCGTCTCAAGGATTCCCCGGACGAGCTCCGGATCCGTGCCGTCCACCACCAGCATGATCCCTTTTTTCATAAAGGCATTGTCGATATTGCCGGCGGCCTCTTCCAGGGAAAGCAGTCCCTCTTTTCTGGCCACATTGGAGAGATCGATGATATTCCGGATGATATCCGCCACATTATTGTCCGGCACCTTGAAGATCAGAAAAAAGGTCTTGAAGCCGCCGATAAAGCTGGCAATGGAATTCTGCGCGAAAACGCACATAAACGCTCCGCCGAAGGTGATCAGGGCGGAGGGTACATCTATGAAATTCCCAATGGCTGCCACGCCTCCGCTGGAAATGATGCCGAACAACATCAGCGCGAAGCAAGCTACAAAACCAACCAGTGACGCTATATCCAACTATATCACCTGCAAAAAAGCGAACGAATTCCCTGCCCGCGGCATATGGGCATAACTCAGGCAAGTATGTCTTTTCTATATGATTTTACTAAACTTTTAATATCTTGTCTACTTTCTTTTACGATAATTTTCCGGCCCGTGGTGAGGGTAATCACCGTGTCCGGCGTTTCCTCCACCAGCTCGATCAGGTCCGGATTGATCAGTATTTTCACGCCGTTCAGCCTGGTGACTTCGACCATAAACTCTCCTATATTAGTACACATCAAGGTCGTCTTCCCTACCGGGAAAAGGGATTTGCCTTCCTGATTTTGCAGAAAAACTATCCTACTATAGTAGACTATCGCAGTCCCTTCGGGAGCTGCCGATCTGCCGGGGGAGATCAGCCCTGCCCTGCCCGCCGGGGCGCAGGGTGCCGATCCGCGAAAAATATTCCTCCGCCGTGCCCGCGAAAAAGAAACGGGGCGCCGCCACAGCAGCACCCCGGCCTGAATCCTTATTATACTATGTATCCCTTATCTCTTCAAGTTCGTCAGCTCCTCCAGCATCGTATCGGAAACGGTGATGATGCGGGAGTTGGCCTGGAAGCCTCTCTGCGTCGTGATCATGTCCGTAAACTCATTGGAAAGGTCCACATTGGACATTTCCAGCACGCCCGAGGAGATATAGCCGTCGCCGCTTGCGGTCACATCCACGCCGATGCCGTCGAAGGCGCCGGAGTTTAAGGTCTCCTGATAGAGGTTATCCCCGGCCTGGGAAAGGCCGCCGGGATTCGCAAAGGCCGCCGTCGGGATCTGCCCCAGCAGCTTTGTCTGGCCGTTATCGTAGGTGGCGTGGATCATGCCGTCCTTCGCGATCGTAAAGCCGCTCATCTTGCCTACCTTGCGGCCCGAGCCCGCGCCCGTGTCCATGGCGCCGGCGGTGGCGTTGATCGTGCTGGTCTTGCCGTTGTTGTAGCATTTGGTGTTGGTGGCGTCGATGGTGATGGTCTGGTCTTCACCACCGAAGTTTCTGAGCGTTTGCGTACCGACACTGGTGTTGAAGATCAGCTTAATCGCCTCCGGATCCGTGATCGTGCTGTTGCCATTATCCGGATCAAAGGTAATGTTCGTCCCGTTTACGCCGACCATCGTCTCTTCCACAGATACAAGGCCTTTCGAGTTGATCTGAAGATTTGCCACATTCGGATATGTCTCAGCCGTATATTTTGTCCCGAAAATCGCATTAAAGGCAGCCATTGGGAAAGTGGAGGAGGCTGCGATCGTCGCCGGATACTTGATCTCATTGGGTGTTGTAGCAGTTTCAGTTTCAGCTGTCGTGGCTTCGCTGGAATCGGCCGACGCCTGCTTCAGCTGCAGCCGCTTCGTCGTGGCCGGAGTCGTAGAAGTATCCTCATAGGTATAGGTTCCCGTGCTCTCATCGAATGTCACCCCGGCTGCCAGAGAATAGTTCTTTTCGACCTTCGGGCTGATGGATTCGGACCCAAGCGTTGCGATCTGGGAGATGTTGTCCACACCATAAATGGATTTCAAGCTTACGCCGTTCGCATCCCGGATATCGTCAAGCTGCATGTAATAATTTCCCTGCTCGGAGGTCGTCGTCCTGTGTATGGAAATCCGGGCAGTATAGGAATAGCCCAGATTGTCATAGAAATTCAGATTCATTGTCTTCCCGCCTTCAGTAGAAAGCTGGGAATCGTTCTTGTCCAGTATCCCGCTGATATAGGCCTTGCTGGTGGATTCCGGGGGATAGGTCAGATTATCCGCCGTCATGATGGGCAGGTCGTGGACGGTATCCTGCTTGATCACCAGGTTATCGTCTGCATCAAATTCCGTCCCCCAGCCCTGCACACGATAGCCGTTGGAGCTCATGCACAGCGAT
>CAMOOZ010000205.1 GCA_946621895.1 uncultured Lachnospiraceae bacterium
CTCGTGCAAGCACGACCGGAGTACATGACTTTGGCTCGCTGCTTTTTTCATACTTTGCCTCATGACACTAGGTCGCAAACCACATATGGAAAAACTACGCGCAGGAGCCGGCAGATTGCGCAAACGGTTTCGGGCTGTAAGGAAACGCCGGTACTTAGGCTGCGTATTTTGCAGCCTTAGGTACCGCTGCGTTTCCGCCCAGAGCGAAAGCGTCCCGAAACATTTGTGCAATATGACGGCGACGGATACGATTCCGAGGTTTTGACCCCGACATCATACTTATCGTTAAACGCGTTTACCGGATTCGCTCCGCGGCTAGTCGCCGGGGTATTCCAGCTCCTCCTCCAGCTCCTCCACCTCCTCAAGCCAGAGATTTTTCACGGCATCGGAGGGCATCCGCAGATCCCCTCTCGGGGAAAGCGCCACCGAGCCCACCTTCGGGCCGTCCGGCAGGCAGGAGCGTTTGAACTGGGAATTGAAGAATCTCCGGTAGAAATTCTTCAGCCATTTTAAGATAAAGCGCTCGTCAAATTCCTCCCGATCCCGGAAGGCCTCTTTGGCAAGCCGGAAGATCTTTGAAGGAGAAAAACCGCAGCGCATCACATAATAGAGGAAAAAATCATGCAGCAGATAGGGGCCCACCAGCTCCTCTGTCTTCTGGGAAATATCCCCCTCCTCGGGAGGCAGCAGCTCCGGGGAAACAGGGGTGTTCAGGATGTCCAGCAGCACCTCCTTTAATTCCTCATCTGCCGTGCTCTCTGCGTACCATCTGACAAGATGCCTGATCAGGGTCTTGGGCACACCGGCATTCACGCCATACATGGACATATGATCCCCGTTATAGGTGGCCCAGCCAAGGGCCAGCTCGGAGAGATCGCCCGTGCCCACCACAAGGGCATTTTCCATATTGGCGAGATCCATCAGCACCTGCGTTCTTTCCCTTGCCTGCGCATTCTCATAGGTGACGCTCCTGTCGCCCTCCGGCAGGCCGATATCCTTAAAATGCACGCTGACCGCTTCTCCGATGGGAATCACCCTGAGCTCTGCGCCAAGGCCTTCCGCAAGCCGCTCCGCATTGCCCCTTGTCCTGCCGGTGGTGCCGAAGCCCGGCATCGTGACCGCGATGATGTTTTCATGGGGAAGCTCCAGCAGATCAAAGGCCTTTTCACAGACAAGCATCGCCAAGGTGGAATCCAGACCGCCGGAAACACCCACCACGGCCTTTTCACAGGCGATGGCGGAAAGCCTGCCCGCAAGCCCTCTGGCCTGGAGCTCCAGCACCGTGGAAAGGCTTTCTTTTCCCGCTTCGTCCTCCCCGGGGATAAAGGGCTCCGGAGAGATCTCTCTGCTAAGCTCCACCTCTCTGAACACCAGATGGAAGGGAATCCGCATGAATTCCTCCGTGTTTTTCGGCGCGAAGGCATTATTTCTGCGCCTGTCCGCCGCAAGCCGCTCCACATCGATCTCGCAGCAGGTGATCCCCGGCACAAAGCTTTCCCCCTCTGCCAGGAGCTGTCCGTTTTCGGCCAGCAGCCTGGCCCCGGAAAAGACCAAGTCCTGCGTGGATTCCCCCTCTCCGGAGGAGGCATAGCCATAGGCGCAGATCAGCCTGGCGCTGGTCATCCGCACCAGCTCCCTGCGGTAGGCGGCCTTTGCGACCAGCTCGTTGGAGGCGGAAAGATTTAACAGGACCGTGGCTCCGGCCAGCGCAAGGGCCGTGCCCGGCGTGTCCGGCGCCCATAGATCCTCGCAGATCTCGGCGCCCACGATAAGCTCCGGCAGCTCGGCGCAGGAAAACAAAAGCCGCCCGCCGAAGGGCACCTCAGGTCCTTCAAAGCCGTATTCCTCGAATTCCTCCGGCAGCGTAAGGGTGCCAAGCTCCATCGTTCCCGGGGTAAACTGCCGCAATTCATAAAATTCATTATAATTCGGGAGATTGCGTTTCGGGATGAAGCCCATGATCTGTCCGTCCTGCAGCACGGCAGCCGCATTGTAGAGCTTGCCGTCCTTTTCCAGCGGAAGACCGACGAAAACCAGAGCATCCAGCCCCTCTGTTTCCCGCGCGATCAAAATCAGTGCTTCCAGCGCTCCCCGCAGCAGGGATTTCTGCCAGAAAAGATCTCCGCAGCTGTAGCCCGTGATGCATAATTCCGGAAACAGGATCAGCTGCGCATGCTCGTCGGCTGCCTGCTCCAGCATCGAAATGATCTCCTCCGCGTTGGCCGCGGGATCCGCCAGCGTGATCCGCGGCGTACACAGGGCCAGCTTGACAAATCCGTCTATCATCAGGAAAACCCCCTTATCGCGCCGAAGACGCCAAAGCTTAATGCAGCCATGATCACTCCGGCAAGCAGCACGCCCGCAAGCACCGCCAGCGTGCTTTTCTTAAAGTCCATATTGAGAATGCTGGCGGCCAGCGTTCCGGTCCAGGCGCCTGTGCCGGGAAGCGGTATGCCCACAAACAAAAGCAGCGCGAGATAAAGCCCGCCGCCTGCCTTTTCCTCCAGCTTCTGTCCTCCCTTTTTCCCCTTTTCCAGACAGAAGGAAAACAGTCCGCCGATCACCGGCTTGTCCTTTCCCCATTCCAAAAGCCTTCTGGCAAAGAGATAGATAAAGGGGACGGGCACCATGTTGCCGATGATGCTGACAGCATAGGAGGGCAGAAGCGGCAGCTCCAGCGCCTGGGAAACGGGAATGGCGCCCCTTAATTCGATCATGGGCACCATGGAAATCAAAAAAACAGTAAGGTATTTAGTCAGCATATTCATTTCCTGTAATTTTATAGTAAGCGAACAAAGCAATTGCGGTTTGAGCTTGCTCAAACCCGCAATTATTCTGCGAGCGACGATATCCAAAACGAATTTATTTAATTCGTTTTGGATATATCTATTCAGAACCCGGCAGATTTTATCAGCGAAGCAAGAGGAAAGCCCGCTTTCAATCTCATTTCATTGATGAAATCTATTGGGCGGGAGCGCACAGTCCGATCGCATGTATTTTGCGATTCCCGGACCTGGGTTCTGAATAGATGCTAATTTTTATGATTAATCTCCGTAAGCGCCTGATAAAGCGCCTCCATCTGTTCCGGGGTGCCGATCGTGATCCGCAGGTACTCTCCGGTCAG
>CAMOOZ010000206.1 GCA_946621895.1 uncultured Lachnospiraceae bacterium
CAGGGGATCTGGAAAACAGTGCCCATGCTGACCCGGATCGCCCGCCGGTACAAGGGATCGCTGCAGTTTTTGGTCAGCAGCACCGCGTCCATGGAAAGTGCTGCCGCGTTTCGGAATATCGCGCCCACATTCGTCGGATTTGTGATATCTTCAAGCACCGCGACCCGCCTTGCATCCCGGAGGATCCGGGACGGGTCCGCGGGCGCAGGCCTTCGCATCGCGCAGAGCATTCCCCTCGTGACGGTATAACCGGTCAGCTCGATCAGGACAGATAGCTTTGCGGCATACATGGGAACATTTCCACAGCGGTTAAGAAGCGTTTCGTGTTCCCGGATCATCCTTTCCTCCAGAAGAAACGACAGCGGCTCGTGTCCCGCATCCAATGCCCTTTCGATCACAGCCGCGCTCTCGGCGATAAAGATGCCGCCCTCCGGCTCATAATAATGCAGAAGCTGCGGTTCGTTCAGCTCCGTATACAACTTTAACTCCGGTATTGTCAGATCCGTGATCCCGATAATGTTCATACGATCCCTGATTCATCCTTTTGCAGATGTTTCCTTCCGGAAACTCATCGTCCATGCACAAATGTTATCAAAAATGATAATGTATGTCGAGAAACCTTTAACATGAATGGGATCGAGTTCAGATCAGTCGCCTGCATGGAGAATTTGAGATTTTTCCGGATTTTCGGATTGGAGATAATGTGATATTATATATGCAAAATCAAGGAGATTTTGTGAAAAGGGGGTTGGAGCATGTCAGAACTCAAACTGAAGAGAAAACTTTATAATGAATTACTGCGATGGAAGAAGGACTATGCCCCTGAATATGCATTGTTTATAAAAGGAGCGCGCCGGGTCGGAAAGACTACCATTGCGGAGGAGCTGGGACGCAGTGAATATAAATCCTTTGTTACGATCAATTTTCAGTCCGCAAATGATACGATACGGGATCTGTTTGTAAACAGCTTGCTTGATCTGGATTATCTGTACAATGTTATCCAGATGCAATACGGAACAAAGCTGTATAAACGGGAATCCCTGATCATACTTGACGAAATCCAGCTTTATCCATTGGCACGACAGGCATTGAAAACACTGCTTGCTGACGGAAGGTATGATTTTGTGGAAACAGGATCCTTAGCCGGGATCACAAAAAAAAGCAAGAAAGCAGAGATATTGATTCCTTCGGAGGAGTATGCTATAGAAATGTTCCCACTGGATTTTGAAGAGTTTCTATGGGCCATGGGAGATGAGCTTACAATGCCTCTTATCCGCAGCAGTTATGAAAAGATCAAGGCACTGGGTAAGCTTCATAAAGACATTTTCCGCAAATTCAGAGAGTATATGTGTGTCGGAGGCATGCCGCAGGCGGTTGTAAGATATGCCGAAGGAAAGGATTTTGAGGAAGTGGATTTTGTTAAGAAGGAGATCCTCTCCCTTTATCGAAATGACATAAAAAACCAGGAAGAGGAAAACAGCACCTATGTTGGCAATATCCTTGATCATATTCCGTCAGAGCTCTCAAAGCATGAGAAGAGCAGCACCTTTAAGCTGTCTCATGTCAATAAAAACGCAAGATATCGCGAATACAGCGGACCTTTAAACTGGCTTTCGGAAGCGATGATAATAAATGCTGCAAGGAATGTTACCGATCCCAGCCCCGCTCTGACTCTGAATATAGATAATGAAGGGTTCAAGTGCTATCTGCTTGATACCGGTCTCCTTATCAATTTAAGTTTCCAGGACGGCTCCTATATGGACAATGCATTTTACAAGGCGATTCTTACGGATAAGCTTCATATCAATGAGGGTATGTTTGTTGAAAACATTGTAGCACAGTGTCTCAGAAGTAACGGGTATAAGATACTTTTTTATGTCGAATATAATGACAGCGGAAAGCCGGTGATGGAGATTGATTTTCTGATCAGAAAGGATAGAAAGGTTGTTCCGATAGAGGCAAAGTCAGGGAAAAGCTTTGCGATAAAATCACTTCGAAACTTCAAGGCAAAATTTTCTAACCGCGTGGGGCTGCAATATGTTCTGTACGATGGCGATGTGAAAACGGATGGGGAGATCATATATCTGCCCTATTATATGGCATCCGTTTTGTAAGAACGGTCTCCAGATATTTCTCCCATTCCCCGCATATCCGCTCCGTGTGAAGGCGGTCACGGAGCAGCAGGGCATTCTCCGAAAGCCGCCGGGCAAACGCCTGATCGTTGAGCACTCGCTCCATCGCCTTTGAGAGCGCCTCCTCATCTCCTACGGGGATAAGCAGCCCGTTTTCATTGTTTTCTATCACCTCGGCCGGACCGCCGCAGGGGCAGTTTGTGGAAATGCAGGGGACACCCATGCAGAGCGCCTCAAGAAGCGCATTCGGCAATCCCTCATAGTCGGAGGAAAGCACAAAGCAGGCCGCATGCGAAAGAACCTCCTCCGGATGGGCTGTCGTGCCCATGAAAAAGACGCGGTTCTGCAATCCCTTTTCCTGCACATAGCGCTTCAGCGCCGATGCGGTTTCACCCTGAGGATCCGGCGCGCCGTAAAGCTCCAGCCTGTGGGGAAGGTGTCCCGCGATCCGTGCAAAGGCCTTAAGCAAAAGCATCTGGTTTTTTTGGGCGGTAAGCCGCCCGATGGAGACGATCCTTTCCTCGCCCCCCTCCCAGGAAGCATGAAAAAATCTTTCCTCCACCGGATTGAGGATCACGCTGGAGCGCGCAGCAAAGCCTCTTCCGAAAAAGTCCATTGCGGGATGGGTCTGAAACACCCCGCCCGCCGCCTTTTTCTCCATGAAGGCGTTGAGAAGCCCCGCCGCCCTTCCGGTATAATCGACAGCCGGATCATTGCGAACAGAGATCACGAGGGGAACGGACAGAAAGCTCATCGCAAAGGCAGCCCGGTAATTGGCCTTTTTCATAAAGGAAAGGACAAGATCAGGCTTTTCCGCTTTGATGATCCGGCGAAGGTTTTTCAGGCGCGCATAAGCTGCGGACAGGCGGCCCGGCTTTTTTCCGGTTTCCATCGCTTCACACCGATGATCTTCCGAAAAGCTTTCTCCGGACTTCACTTCGTGCCTGCAGACCGCAGTCCCATCAGAGGATGGGCTATCCGCACCGGCCGGAGCCGCTTCACCGGAGAAACAGGTATGCTCTGCACCAACCTGCCCGGCAGGGCAAATCCGCTCCTCCCGCGGAAGCCCCGCCG
>CAMOOZ010000207.1 GCA_946621895.1 uncultured Lachnospiraceae bacterium
ACAGTGTCTTCCATCTGCTGGGCTATGATCATGAGACCGCAGAGGAGGCTGCCTTTATGGAACAAAAGCAGGAGAGCGTGCTTTCGGCGCTGGGGATCACAAGAGACTGAAGAAAAACGGGAAAAAACCATGCCAGAGAAAAGCAAGCTTTCAATCAATCTTTTGCAGACCGTGTGCATGATGGCGGCCTGTTTTTTGCTGTTTGTGCTGGGAATGCTCAGGGGCGGGGATCTGATCGGGACCTTTTCCCTGTTTCTTTCGCTGCCGGCGCTGCTTTTTCTGATGGGCTCCCTTTCGCTCTCCCAGCCCTTTGCGCTGTATGTGCGGCAGCGGATCAAGATGGAGCAGGCGTTTTTTGCGCTGCGCATTTTCCGGACGCTCCTTCTGATCATGGGGATCTTGCATGCGGTGATCGGGGCAGCGCTGTTTTTCTTCAGTCCATGGATCGCGGAGCATTTGCTGAAGATGCCCCTGCTCATGCTGCCCGTGCGTTTTTCCGGGATCGCGCTCTTTCTGCTTTCTTTGATGTTCATCGTCTCCGGCTTTCTGCAGGGAATGGGCCTTTCCCGTTATGCAAAGCAGGGCACCGTGGTGCTGTGGGGATTTAGCGCGCTGTTTTCTGTTGTATTCGTCTTTCTCCTTGGCCCCATCGGGCAGGGCGTCGGCGTTTTCATGCGCAATCCGCTCTACGGAGAGATTTACATGACCGCGGGCATGGAGCTTGGGATCACCGCCGGCTGCCTGATCGCCTTCGGCTATTATCTGGTGGTGATGCTTCTGGTGATCCGGCAGAATGACGCCTATTTTGATGATCTGCCCAGGCAGGATGTGCCTACCGGTAATTTTTTCCTGAGCATTCCGTCCTGCGTCCTGACGGTGATCCTGAAATACGGCTTTTTCTTTCTGAACATCCTGATGCTTTCACTGTCTGGCGGGGAGGGGCTTTATTCCGCCCTCGGCCGCTTTATGCTCACGGCGTTTCTGCCGGTCTTTATCCTTTCTCTGGGCTTTTCCCGGCTGCCCTTAAGGAATCTCAGGGCAATCCAGCTGCAGTTTCGCGGCAGGGAGCGGGCAGAGGCCAGAAGGACTTTGCAGAAAAGCCTGCGGAGCCTTTATCAGCTGGTCTGTCCTGTGGCGCTGTACCTTTTTGCGGCGGCGCCTGCGCTGATCAGCCTGTTTTTCGGGGATCAGGGAGGCTTTGACCCGCTTCCCCTGCAGATCCTTTCGTTTACGCTGCTTTTTTATCCCCTTTTGCCTTTTCTGGACTCCTTTCTGGAGCAGGGAGGCAGGGGCGGTCCGATCTTTCTTGCGGGAGCGGCCGCGCTTTTTGCAGAGCTGATCCTGTTAAAGCTGCTGTCGGACAGGGGGGTTTCCCCGGAGACGGCCCTTGCGGGAGCCCTTTTGCTTTTCATCGCATTAAGGGCGTTGATCGAAGCTTTGCTTGTCTTCAGAATGATCCGGATGCGGGCGGGGGCTGTCAGGGTGCTGGCGATGCCCTTCCTGGTGTCCGCGGTGCTGGGACTGGTGGTTTTTCTCCTGGTGGGGAACCTGCCGCTGCCGGCATTGGCACTGGTGATCATTTCGCTCATTCTGATGGGCGGCGGATATATCGGCGTATTCTATCTTAAACGCGCAAAAGGGCTGCGTATATAAACAGGAGGTAAGCATGGAAGCAAAAACGATCGCGATCATCGGGGGCGGTGCCTCGGGCCTTACGGCTGCGATCACCGCGGCCAGGGAGGGAGCCCGGGCAGTGATCTTTGAGGGAAACGACAGGGTCGGCAAAAAGCTTTTGATGACCGGCAACGGCAAATGCAATCTGACCAATCTTTCCTATACGGAGCAGGAGTACTTCAGCTCCACGCCTGCGCTTTTGCCCGGCTTTCTGCAGTTAAAGGATCCGGAAAAGGTCATGGATTTCCTAAACAGCACGGGCCTTTTCCTGATGCAGAAGGAATGGCGGATCTACCCCTTATCCGAGCAGGCCTCATCGGTGCTGGACGCGCTGCGCTTCACCTGTGACGAGGAGGGAGTCGAGATCAGGACGGGGATGAAGGTGTCGGAGATCACGCCCGCAGACGGCGGCTATATGGTCATGGGAGAGCACTTCGACCGTGTGATCATTGCCTGCGGGGGTGCCTCCCATCCGGAAACGGGCTCCGACGGCTCGGGTTATAAGCTGGCGCAGAAGCTGGGGCTGCAGTTCAGCTGGATCTTCCCGGCGCTTTGTCCCCTGACCTGCAAGGAGAATTTTTTCCGGCAGATCGCCGGCGTCAGGGCCAGAAGCAAGGTGACCCTGTTCATCAACGGCGAGGATGTCCGCTCGGAGACGGGCGAGGTGCAGCTGACGGATTACGGGATCTCGGGCATCTGCGTGTTTCAGCTTTCCAGAATTGCCGCAGAGGCGATCCATACCGGGGAGCAGGTGTTCGTGGATATCGATTTTCTGCCCGATATGGAGGAAAAGGAGATCCATGATGAGATCAATCTGCGGCTGATGGTCCATGGAGAGGCCACTGCGCAGCAGCTGACGAATTCCCTGCTGCCCAAAAAGCCCCTTCTCGTGATCTTAAAGCTTTCCGGCATCCGTCCTGCCAGACCGGCCGCAGAGGCAGGGGAGGGCTGGGATGCCTTCTGCCATATCATCAAGCATTTCCGGACGGAGATCACGGGCAGCAAGGGCTATGATCACGCACAGACCACGGCCGGGGGCGTTTTGCTCTCCCAGGTCACGGAGCATCTGGAGTCCAGAGAGCATCCGGGGCTTTTCTTCACCGGGGAAATGCTGGATATTGACGGGATCTGCGGCGGCTATAATCTCCACTGGGCCTTTGCCAGCGGCATGGTGGCCGGTGAATGGGCTGCGAAGGAGAAAGAAGGGGAAGCGGCGCAGGCATGATCCTTATCCGGGAGCTGAAGGTGGATGCGAATAAGACCCCGGATCCGGAAAAGGCGTTTTTCCTCGCAGTAAAAAAGGCGATGAAGCTTCTCGGAATGAAAAAAGAGGAGGGAAGCTTCGAAATCGTCAGGCGCTCTCTGGATGCGCGGAAAAAACCGGCGCTTTTCTGGGTGTTTACGCTCTCTCTGCAGACGGACAGGGAAGAGGAACTGCTCTTACGGCATGCACGTTCATTCACTGTAAAAGCCCGTGAAGCTGCATCCGTGAAAGCAGGGCATCCTTCGTCTTCAGCCAGGCGGAGGGGAGCAGGCACACCCGGCGTGGAAAGGGATCTGCGGCCGGCGTATCAGTATCCCGCGGAGAAGGAAAAAGCCGTTTTCCTGAACAACAGGCCCGTGGTGG
>CAMOOZ010000208.1 GCA_946621895.1 uncultured Lachnospiraceae bacterium
CCAAGATGCTGTGATGCGTGACCTGCGTGGAATGCCTGTAGTTTCCCAGCGCCGGCACCTGCTTCACATCCCCCAGCTCGCCCATGGTCCTGGGCACGATCGTGATCTTCTGCACCGGCTCGGAATTTTTCTGCAGCGCCGCGATCAGCGCGTGTCCCGTCTCGTGATAGGACACGATCCTGCGCTCCTCCTTGCTGAGGATCCTGTCCTTTTTCTCCTTCCCGACCAGCACCACCTCCACGGCGGTGAAGAGGTCCTTCTGGGAAACAAACTCTCTCCCCTCCTTCACGGCATTGATCGCGGCCTCATTGATCATATTGGCCAGATCCGATCCCACGGCGCCGCTGGGGGCCAGCGCGATCTCCTCCAGATCCACGCTGTCGTCCATCAGCACATCCTTGGAATGCACCCGCAGGATATCCACCCGGCCCTTTAGATCCGGCTTATCCACGATGATCCGCCTGTCGAAACGGCCGGGCCGCAGCAGCGCCTTATCCAGGATCTCGGGGCGGTTCGTGGCCGCCAGAATGATGATCCCCTTTTTCCCGTCAAAACCGTCCATTTCAGAGAGCAGCTGGTTTAAGGTCTGCTCCCTTTCCTCATTGCCGCCCCCGAATTTGGAATCCCTGCTCCGGCCGATGGCATCGATCTCATCGATAAAAATGATGCAGGGCGCATGCTTTTCCGCCTCCTTGAAAAGATCCCTCACGCGGCTTGCGCCCACGCCCACATACAGCTCGATAAAATCAGAGCCCGCAAGCGAGAAAAAGGGCACATGCGCCTCCCCGGCCACGGCCTTGGCAAGGAGGGTCTTCCCCGTGCCGGGAGGGCCCACCAGCAGCGCGCCCTTCGGCAGCCTTGCCCCGATCTTCGAATATTTAAGGGGGTTGTGCAAAAAATCCACGACCTCCACAAGGCTCTCCTTGGCTTCGTCCTCTCCGGCCACATCGAGGAAGGTCACGCCTGTTTCCTTTTCCCCGTAGACCTTCGCGTTGGACTTGCCCACGCCCATAAAGCCGCCTCTGCCCATTCTGCGAAAAAGCAAGGAAAGCAGACCCCACATCAGCAGGATCGGCAGGATATAGGAGATCAGCATGGAGATGATAAAGCCGGACGAGTCGGGCACATCCCCGGTCACCTCCACATCATGCGCCAGAAGCCTGGCGGTAAGGGTGTCGTCCTCCTCCACCTTGCCCGTGAAATAGGTAAAGCTTCTGGGGGCCGCATAGGGGAAATAGGCGGAGACGGAGCTCTCCTTCCCCTTTTCCTCCCCCTTCGGCGTGATCTCGATGGAATCGGACAGGATCTTCACGCTTTCGATCTTATCCTCCTCCAGCATCGTGATAAACTCCGAATAGGTGATCTCACTGGAGGACACGCCGTTCATCTCCCGCAGCAGAAAGCTCACCAGCAGCAGCGTGACCATCGTCGCGATCAGGACCACCAGCATGTTGCCCCGAAAGGGAGAATTGCCGCGCCCGCCGGCGCCGCCCTGTCCGTTTCCCTGATTATTCTTATTATTCAAAGCCCGTCTCCTCATCA
This sequence comes from uncultured Lachnospiraceae bacterium, assembly GCA_946621895.1. The sequence continues at coordinate 1,543 of CAMOOZ010000208.1, forward strand.
GTTGCCGTCTTCCAGCATATCCTGAAAGATTTCCAGCAGCTCCTTTAACTCCTGATGCATTATAGCACAGGAAACGGTGTAATGTCATTTTGGCGCTGTTCTGTGACAGGGCTGAACAACTGGCGCCGATAAATGATCAATATAAACCTCAAATGCGCCTTACCGTAAAGGAACTCCCGCCGAAAAGCCGGAAAATGACCTCCTGCGCGGAGCAAACCGTCAGCTGCTCCACCAGCCGGCCAAAAAGCCGGCTGCTGTAGCCTGTCTGCCCTGTCAGAGAGGCGAGGCCTGCGCGCGCATTTTCCAGAACAATCCGCTCCGTGTTTCTCCGGGAGAGCTTTTCCATCCCCTCCTCCATCCGGGAATCCCCGGTTAAAAGGCGGATGGCGTTTTCAAGCTGTTTAGTGATCGACTCCCTTTCCTTAAGCAGCCTGGGAATCAGCCTTTCAAATAATGCCTTTATCTCATCATCCGACAGCGAGGGGGTGCGGCAGCCTGTCTTTTCCCCATACTCCCCGTATTTATGATTGCAGCGCCAGACGATCTTTCGGTAGGCGGTATTGCAGTGCCAGATCTTCGAACCGTAAATCCCGCCGCATTCCCCGCAGATAATCATCCCGGAAAACGCACGGCTGCTGCTGCTTTTTTTCCCGTTCCGACGAAGGATCTCTGCCTGCGCCAGCTGAAAGGTCTCCTGATCGATGATCGCCGCATGATCGTCCAGAATAAAATACTGCTGGACCTCGCCCGTGTTCTGTCTCCTTTTTTTCGTCAGAAAATCCGTGGTAAAGGTTTTCTGAAGCAGCGCATTTCCCGCATATTTCTCGTTTTTGAGGATCCCGCTCACCGTCTTCGGATGCCACTTCTCCCCGCCGGCAGGAGCCTTTATCCCCTTGTCCATCAGCTGCCTCGCGATCTCGGAATAAGAATAGCCGCACAGGAAAAGGGAGAAGATTTCCCGCACCGTCTCCGCCTCATCCCGGTTAATGATGATCTCGCCGTTAATCCCCCTGCTGTAACCCAGAAAACGGCTGTAGGCAGCGCTCCATTTCCCTGCGGCAAAGCGCCTGCGCTGGCCCCAGGACGTGTTTTCCGAAATAGACCTGGACTCCTCCTGACTGAGACTGGACATAATCGTGATCAGCAGCTCCCCCTTCGCGTCGAAGGTCCAAATATTTTCCTTCTCAAAATACACCTCAACACCATACTCCTTCAGCTTCCGGATCGTGCTGAGAGAGTCCACCGTGTTCCGTGCAAAACGGGACACGCTTTTCGTCAGAATAAGATCAATCTTACCCTCCAGCGCGTCCTGCACCATTGCGTTAAAGCCGTTCCTCCTCTGTGTGGTCGTGGCAGATTTTCCCTCGTCCGCATACATTCCCGCAAACTCCCAGTCTTCCCTGCTGCCGATATAATTGGTATAGTATTCAATCTGCGCTTTGTAGCTCGAAACCTGCTCCTCCAGCTCCGTGCTGACTCTGGCATAACCGGCTACCTTTCTGTGGGAAGACTCTGTTCTGTTGGAATAAAGCTTTTTGACGGGAGGAATTGTGATAATCTTTTTCATCCTGGATTCAGACATGTCACACCTCTGGTTAATGGTTTTTGATTTGACTTTTTAGGAATGAATCCGAGTATAGCAAAAAGAAACAAGACGGTCAAAGAGCTTTTTGGTTCTCCGGTTTAATTGTACAAAAAGTGAGGGGCGCCCGCAGGCGCCCCCCACCATACTAATCTATCGCTCTTTTTATGATCTTAAAGGGCACTTTCTTATTACCGGCATAGGCGCCGAGGCCCGTCAGGACAACCTTGGCCGTTCCGACCTTCGTGTTGTTCTCATGCCAGGCGATTTCATAATCACTGCCGTACACAAGCGTCCTGTTCCCATCGGTCACCTTAATGACCTTATCGATCGTCCCATCATTTACGTAATCCCAAAGACTCACTGTGCCGCCGTTATAGGTCTGATTCGGAATGGACACCCTCACGGAGGAAAAGCTCTTCGCCGCGATCCGCCAGGTCGCGGAATAGGTTCCGCTGAAGCTGCCCTTCAGTGTGGCCACAGCCCTGACCATCAGCTTTCCCGAATCCGCCAGAGAGGAAGCGCCGCTCAGCACATTATTCAATGTTTTCGTCCGGTCATTTGCGCTCACCACCACGGGCCAGGTTTTTCCGCCGTCCCCGCTCAGGTAGTATTTCAGCTCGCTTTCGTAATCCGTTCCTTTCTTCAGGGTGTTCTTCCCCTGCTTCAGGGCAGGCGTTTTCAGATAGTAGGAAAGCTTTTTATTCGCGGAGTAAACCAGATCGTCCTGCGTCATCGTGATCGAGCCGTCTCCATCAGAGATGATCGCCGGCTTGATCCGGAAATAGAGCTTTCCGGAAAGGCCTGTATAATAGCCCATCCCCTTCCCCTGCACATACGGACGATCCGCCTCAGCCACGCTCGCGCCTGTCGCCTTCATATTGTTTTTTACGATCAGCTGGTAATCCCTGCCTTCAGTCAGGGTATAGGTATCCCCATATCTTGTTTCATGTTCCACGCTGACCTCCGGCTTCGCTCCTCCCGCCTGATAGCTGACTGAATTTTCCTCCAAAGACGCTACGGCATCCCATTCATTACCGGATTCAGAAGAGAGCCTGATATTTGCCTTATTGATCTTGAAGGTTTTTCTCAGCGTCCCGGAATAATTCCCCGTTCCGGTGAAAATGATCGTCGCGGTGCCGGGCTTGTAATGATTCAGATAGGAGACACTGTAGCCATTCACA
>CAMOOZ010000209.1 GCA_946621895.1 uncultured Lachnospiraceae bacterium
AGGGATGCAAGCGCCATCAGGAACGTCAGATCCTGCGGACCGTCGTTTTCATAGCTCCCTCCCGCCGGAACCTTCAGGGAGGAGACCAGAAAATCCTTCAGACGCTTGTCCGCCCCCGCCTCCAGATCCAGGCGGATCACCTGCCCCCACTGTCTTTTCTTCAGCTTTTTCTCGATCTCGATCAGCAGATCCTCCGCCTCGTCCTCCGCGATGGAAAGATCGGCATTCCGGATCGGCCGGAAAACACTGGCGCCCACCACCCTGCACGAGGGGAAAAGCCTCCCGATATGCCGGCGGATCAGTTCCTCCAGCAGGATAAACTCCTCAGCGTCTTTTTCAGCCGGAAGGGAGATCAGGCGGTTCATTCCCGCGGGCACGGGCACAAGCGCGATCTCCGGATGCTTTTTCTTTTTCTCCTGGCGCTTGATCCCCCTGCCCTCCTTCCGGTAGAGCAGCACGCCCAGATAAAGCCCCTTATTCCGGATCAGCGGAAAGGGTCGCGAGGCGTCCACGGCCATGGGAGTAAGCGCCGGGAAAATATCCCTATCAAATAGTTTTTCCCCGTAGGCCTGCTGGGTTTCCGTAAGCTCCTCTGTCCCCTCATGAAGAATGATCCCATGCTCTTTGAGCCTGTGGATCAGCGAGCGCTTAAAGGTCCTGTACTGGCCGCGGATAAACTGATGGGTCTCCTTTGCGATCGCATCCAGCTGCTCCTTTACGGTCATTCCGGCGATGTCCCTGCCCTTATAGCCCGCATCCAGCAGATCCTTTAACGAAGCCACCCGGACCATGAAAAACTCATCCAGATTGGAGGCCGTGATGCTTAAAAATTTGCAGCGGGTAAGCACCGGGTTGGACTGTCTGTCCCTGGCCTCGCCCAGCACCCGCTCATTGAATTTAAGCCAGGACAGCTCTCTGTTCACATAGATTTTTTCCGCTGAAGATTTTTCCATCAGTAATTTCCCAGGATCCTTAAGCTCCTGGCCTCCTCTCTTAAGCCGCGCAGGGCGTTCCTGACCCCCGCATCCAGAAAATTTCCGTCAAAATCCACGAAAAAGCGGTACTCAAAGCTGCGATCCTCGATGGGCCTGCTCTCGATCCTGCACATGTTCAGATCGTTATAGATAAAATGGGACAATATCCGGTAGAGCGAGCCGCTTACATTGGGAATCTCAAAACAGATGCTGATCTTCTTCGCGTTCCGCGCAAAGATCTTCTGATTCGTCACGATGATAAAACGGGTGGAATTATCCCGCGCCTGGTTCACGCCCTTTTGCAGGATGGAAAGGCCATAGGTCTTTGCGGCCTGCTCCCCGGCGATGGCGGCGATATGGTCATCTGCTTCGCGCGCCACATGGGCGGCGGCGAAGGCGTTGTTTTTCATGCCGACCTGTTTCCAGGCGGGATGCTCCGCCAGAAAACGCTGGCTCTGCATCAGCGACTGCGGATGGGAAAAGACCGTCTGAATGTCCTTTAAGGAGGTGCCCTCCTTTGCCATCAGGCAGTGCTCGATCCGGATGATCTGTTCCCCCACGATATAGTTTTCAAATTCGGCAAGCAGGTCATAGATCTCGCTCACGATGCCGGCAGTGGAATTCTCAATGGGCAGCACCGCGTAATCCGCGCTTCCCTCCTCGATCGCGCACATCGCGTCCCGGAAGGTCTCCACATGAAAGCTTTTCACCTCGTTTCCGAAAAAGGAAAACATGGCCTGCTCGGAATAGGCGCCGTGATCTCCCTGAAAAACGACACGGCCGACATGCTTCAGGCTTTCCACCGGCGTAAAGGGAAGCTGGCCCTGAGCCCCCTCCTTCGCGATGATCTCGTACTGCAGCTTTCTGGACATGCTCATCAGCTGCGTGAACAGCTCCTCGATGCCATGGGCGTTAAACGGGTTTGCGGCAAGCTCCCTCAAGTCAGCAAGCTTTTCCCTTTCCCGCTTCGGGTCCAGAACGCGCATGCCTCTTTCGATCTTGTATTCCGCAACCTCTGCGGCAAGCCCCATGCGCTTTTCATACAGCTCCACGATCCGCCTGTCCACCTGATCGATCTGTTCTCTGATCTCAGTTAATTCCACCGTTCTCCTCCAGGTTCGTTAATCATACATTTCCTCATTACTCACTGTCACAGGCCACATATGAAAAAAGCTGCGCATGGCTTCGCTTCGCTCCCGCCATGCTGCAATCCGCCCCGGCTGAAGCCAGCGGTGCCGGACATGTGCCCCCGGCACATAGCAGCCTTCGGACTGCCGCTGCCGCATCGGCGGCGGATTGCTTGAAAGCGGGCTGATTTACGACTATACTTGTATTTGTTCAGCACCCCCGAAAAATGAATCAAATTTGATCAGCGAGCTTGCTCGCCAGGCAAATTGATTCATTTTTCGGGGGCGGCCAAGGCGCGAAGCGTCTCTGGCTGTCCACATGAACAAAACGCGGAGCGTTTTGTGAATGGGGTGCTGAACAGATACCTATACTTGATCAACCCGGCATGGAGGTAATCATGAAAAAAATCATCGCGATGATCGTGATCGGGCTCGTGATCGTACTGGGAGTCACAGCGGCTTTTCTGCAGCGGACCTTAAACCGCGTTCCGGAAAACCCTCCCACCTATGTGGGCAATACGCCGGGCAATATCAATAACGGCGGTGTTTTCGTGGCCCTGGGCGATAAATTCTATTTTGCCAATCCCTATGACAACGATTACCTCTATCAGATGGACACTGATCTTTCCCATGTGGAAAAGGTCATGGATGTGCCCGTGTCCATGCTGAACGGAGCCGAAGGGTATCTTTATTACTACCAGGATATCAGCCGCTCCCGCGCCTCCGGCTCCACGGGGCTTGGTTATATCGCAAACGCCCGTTCCCTGACCAGGCTCACCTTAAACGGCAGGCATACCACCGGGCTTGAGACTGCCGCCTTTGCAAATATCATTCTGGAGGGCAATTATCTCTACGCGGAAAACTACGATAAGGCGCAGCAGAAAATGAATCTGATGCGGGTCAGCCTGGACGGCAAAGAGAAGGAGGTCATTGCCGATTTCTGGATCAATCCCGCCGGAGCCGAGGGCGGATATCTTTATTACAACGGCACCGGAAAAGACCACTTCCTCTATTCCCTGAACACCCAGACCCTCGCCCAGACACCCGTCTATGCCGGTGATGTCTGGTATCCGACGCCGGACGGCGGCTATATCTATTACCTGAATGTGGCGGACGAATACCGGCTCTACCGGATAAGGCTTTCCGACCAGACACCCGAGCGCGTCACCGAGGATTCCGTGGATCTGTTCAATGTAAAGGACGGCGTGGTCTTCTATTCCCGGATGAACGGCACTCCTGCCCTGATGCGGACCGTGGCCGGCAGCGGCTATGCGGAAATGATCTCCGACGGCGCCTTTGAAAAGATCTCCATGGTCGGAAACTATGCCTTTTTCCGCTCCTTCGGCACGCCCAGTCTTTTTTACTGCTATATCAACGGACCCGCGCAGCTCATGAGCTTTTCCCCTGCAGTTGTGCAGTGAGCCAGGCCTCCTGCAGCTTGTCTTCTGCGGTAAGCCGCTTCACGCTCCAGCGCACAGGCGGGGGAGACGGGCAAAGCCGTTCCCCCGGGGTTACCAGGAACTGATCTGCAAGCTTTACTCGCACTTACTGAGCGCCAGCGTCCCGGTCCTTGCCACCTCCACGATCCCGATGGGCTGCAGCATATGGATCAGCAGCTGGATCCTTTCCGGGATCTCTGTCAGCTCCAGCATCATCTGGCGCTTTGAGATATCCACGATCCTGGCGCCCACCGTGTCACAGATTTCCAGAATATCCCTTCTTGTCCCGCGGTTGTATTTCACCTTGATCAACACGAGCTCCCGGGGAATGCTCTCCTCCTCGGAAAAGGTCTTCACCTTCACCACGTCCAGCTTTTTGTTTAACTGCTTTTCGATCTGGTTTAAGGTACGCTCGTCTCCCGTAGAGAGGATCGTCATGCAGGACATGGAGGGATCCTCCGTTTCCCCTACGGCCAGAGAGTCGATATTAAAGCTCCTTCTGGCAAAGAGGGATGCCACCTTGGACAGCACGCCGAAACGGTTCTCCACCAGAACGGAATAGATCCTTTTCAATTCCTGCCTCCCCTGACCCCTTCCTCGGGATCGATCATGACCTCCAGCAGAGCGCTGTTTTCCTCCTGCAGGAAAGCTTCGATCACTTTATCCATCTCCTCCGCATCCTCAAGCCGCAGGTAAGAGGCGCCATAGGCCCCGGCGATCCCGGAAAGCTTCGGATAATCTTCAAGCTCCACCATGGTATAGCGTTTTGCCATCGCAAACTTCTGATATTCGTAGACCATGCCCAGCGTGTGATTAGACAGCACCACCGCCTTCACGGTGATCCCCTGCTGTCTGGCCGTGGCCAGCTCACACATGGCCATCTGGAAGCCGCCGTCTCCCATCACGCTGACCACCTGGCGATCCGGCAGCGCGAATTTCGCACCGATGGCGGCAGGCAGCGCAAAACCCATGGTTCCCATGCCGCCGGAGGTCATGAACATCCCTGATCTTATCCGGTGGTTCTGACAGGACCAGATCTGGTTTAACCCCACATCCGCCACATAGACCGCATCCTCCTGCATCGCGCCGGATAGCCTCCGGACAAAATCCGCTGCGGATATTCCCCGGCCGGGCTCCGGCTTTCCGGATTTTTTCATGCCGTCACGATACACCTCCAGCACCTCGATCCAGTCGGAAAACTGTATCGATGCCTCCTCCTCGAGACCCAGAAGATCCGTAAAAATGCTCTTCGCATCGCCGACGAGCGGGATCGTGGGACCGGCTGTTTTCCCGATCTCCGCGGGATCCACATCGATATGGACAAGGCTTTTCCCCTCCGTGATCAGGTCAGGCTGGCTGATCGCCCGGTCCGCAAACCTGGCACCCACAAAGATCAGCAGATCCGCCTTGTTCATCGCCCGGTTTGCCCAGGGAAAGCCGTTGTTTCCGACCATGCCGAAATACAGCGGATCCTCCGAGGGGAACACGCCGATCCCCATCATCGTGGAGACCGCCGGGATCTGGTACTTTTCCGCAAAGGCGCGCACCTCCCCCTCCGCATGGCTTCGCAGGACGCCGCCGCCCACCAGCAGGATCGGCGCCTTCGCGCGGGAAAGCTCCTTTAAAACCTTTCTGATCTGCGCCATGTTGCCCTGGACGGTGGGCTTGTAGGTCCTTAAGCTCACCTCCTCCGCCTTCGGCGCCTTATTCACATTCTCCGTCTGCACATCGATGGGCAGATCGATCAGCACGGGACCCGGCCTCCCCGAGGAAGCGATATAAAAGGCTTCCTTTACGATTCTGGGGATATCCGCGGCATGACGCACCTGATAGCTGAATTTCACGAAGCTCTCTGCGGCCCCCGTGATATCCGCCTCCTGAAACACATCCTGGCCGATCAGATGCTTTTCCACCTGGCCGGTCAGCACGATCATCGGGATGGAATCCGCAAAGGCCGTGGCAATCCCCGTGATCACATTCGTGGCGCCGGGGCCTGAGGTCACTGCCACCACCCCCGTCTTTCCCATGGCTCTGGCATAGCCGTTTGCCATATGTGCCGCGTTCTGCTCCGAGCGCACCAGCACGCCCTTTATCTCCGTTTCCAATAAGGCATCATAAAAGGGGCAGATCGCCACTCCGGGATAACCGAAGACCGCCTCCGCTCCCTCCGCCTCCAGGCTTTTTGCCAGTAACTGCGCACCGGTCATAGATTCAGGCCACCTTCCAAATAAAAAACTGATGAGAGATTTCGTAATGTTATAGTCAACGACAAAAGTATTTTGTCGTTGAATATAACCCTCCGGGAGGATCTCAACCTATGCTTCGCATAGGTATGGATTCGGTAAGGAAATATGTCGCTTCGCAACCCGAATCCGGCGGGAGCAAACGCCAAAGTAAAAAGAACTTTGTCGTTTGCTAT
>CAMOOZ010000210.1 GCA_946621895.1 uncultured Lachnospiraceae bacterium
CCACCCCCATTTGAATCCGCGCGGGCAGGCAAACCCTCCTGGGGTTTATTTAAACAAAACAACAAATTTTTTTTTCCTTGGGCGTTTGCCCCCGCCGGATTCGGGTCGCGAAGCGACATATTTCCTTACCGAATCCGTGCGATCCTCCCGGAGGGTTATAGTCAACGACAAAATACTTTTGTCGTTGACTATAATTCGTTTCCTCCGCCGAATGCGGGTCGCGAAGCGACATATTTCCGTACCGCATTCGTGCGATCCCCGCCGGAGGCGTTATCGTAAACGCTTTTTTTATATGCGTTTACGATATCAAGGCGCGAAGCGCATCCGGCCGGCCATATAAGCAAACCGCGTAAGCGGAAAGACACTTCGTGTCTTTGTGAATGGGGTGCTGAATAGAAGGCAGATATTCCGGCCGGAAACCGCCGGAGTTGAGGAGGAAGAAGATGGGTGAGATCAATGCGCAGCTGAACAGCAATAAGGACCCAATAGAACTCTTTACGATAGAGCAGCGTGAGCAGGCTTCACAGCAGCAGCAGCGCCGCCTGCAGAAGGATCAGTATGAGATCCGGAAAAAGGAGGCGGGGCTTTATCATGAGCATGCAAAGCGCACCGGCAATGAGCGGGAAAACTATATGCAGAATTCCGTCCGGGGGGCGATCCTGAAAAACCTCGGCAGAAAACGCTATACTGCCTTTGACAGCTTAAAGATCAAAAAGCCGGGCCAGGCGCAGACGGAAAAGGTGAAGCTGAACCATGCCGCAGGCTCCAAAATGGCGTTGAACGGGGAGGATGTGATCGAATTCAACATCGCGGGCTCCGGCTTTCGCTATCCGCGGATGGATTATAAAGGGGTAATGGGCTGGTTTGATGAGGACGAATACCGGGAGAAGGAGCTGAAGGTCCACTGGTACAACAAAACAAGGCTTTTAAACTGGCTGCCGGGAATTAAGACGAAGGCCCATATCGACATGCTGAATGCCCAGCGTCTGAAAAAGAATAAGCAGATCGAGGAGATCTACGGGAAAAAGGTGGAGATGAAGGTCCTGGGCAAAACCCTGAATCACCTGCGCAAGAAGGAATCCATGAATGCCCAGGGGGCAAGGAAGACCAGATATTCCATCGCCGGCCCGAACGCCATCAATATCGGGAAATATTCCGAGGATCACCTGGAAGAGTATATTCTTGAGCTGGGGAAGACCTCGCTGATGGAGAGATTTAACGAGTGGAGCGCCCTGAGCGTGAAGGATCTGGCGGAGAAAAAACCGATCAATATCATCATTCAGGGCCACAGCCGGGGGGCGGTTGCCACCGGCCTCGGCGCGATGCGGTTAAAAAGATGGATCGCAGATAATTACCCCGATTACCTGAACAAAGTGCATTTCGAGGTGATCCAGTATGATCCCGTGCCGGGAGGGGTTGAAAACTTCGGAAATAACGAGATGATCGATCATAATCCCCTGGATAAAAAGCTGGAAAAAAAGGATTCCCGGTACATGTCTCTGGGCCCGGAGGCGAATACCACGGTGATGTATTCCATCCATACCCAGCACAGCGGCTTATTTAATCCGCAGCTGGTGAAAAGCCCGAAGCGGATCATCTTAAGCATGGCGGATCATGGTGTGGATCTTTTCAAGATAGACAAAACACAGAAGGGACCGGCCACCCGTGCCACCTATCTGGCGGAAAAGAACGGGAAGGTGGAGGCCTTCCGTTCCTCGGGCCTTGGGCAGCTGGATCAGGGCGTCTATATTGCGGACGATCAGGGTCAGCTGATCCGTCTCAGAAGCCTGGATGAATATGATGCCCTGGTAAAGCAGCTGTTAAAGGGCTCCCATCTGCAGCAGAGCCGGCACAGGATCGTCCGTAAGGCCGTGGAGGACTGGTTTAAGCGCAATGGCGTGCAGCAGGTTCAGGAGGAAAAGAAGGCGGATAAGCTGGCGGAGGAAGCCGCCGCTCCTGAGCTGAAGCAGGAAGACCAGGGCGTCCGGAAGGAAAAGAAGGCTGAAACGGCAAAGGAAAAATGGGACAGCCGCGTAACGGGTCTTTTCCAGGAGCTGGTAAGCCGGATCAGAAAGCCCTATTATGACGAAACGCAGGATAAGGAAGTGGGGGATGAGATCTGGCGCAGAGTGAGCCTTACCACGGAAAAGGATTCGGAAACCTTTGTGCGCTTCAGGGATGCCGTGGAGAATGTGGCAGAGCTCTCGGAGAGGCTGCGGAATGACCCGGAGGCTGCGCCGACGCTTGCCAGGAGCATGATGCGGGCGATGGCGAGGCTCTCCGAGACAGCCAACGAATACTATGACGCCCACAGGGGACACCGCAGCACCACCCTCGGCAAGGAGCGAAGAGAGGCGTGCGATATGGTGAGGGGGATCGTGAGGGAGTTCTATGACAGACTGGATATCTCCATGGGCGGCGAGGGCTTTGCAAATATTACCCGGAAAAAGGCGGGCAGAGTCAGCGAAGCGGCCCGGAAGTCTTCCGCGGAAAAAATGGGGCAGCTTGCCTGGACCTGGGGCGAATGGAAAAAGGGCTACGCGAGGGAAAAGGGTAAGGATCTGGCAAAGATCAGGGGAAAGGCACGCTTTTTTGAGCGCAATATGAAGGATATCGAACGCTATAAAGCCACCCACAGCTATAAGGAATGGCCGAAGGAGGTGGAGGAGCTTATCCGTGAAGCCGACTTTTATCAGCTGCAGTACAGGCTCCACAGGAATTATTATGACATGGGGAAGACAGTCTGATCACTGCCGGGGACAACGATGCGATGATCGGCTGTAATACGGCCGGGGCTGCGGGCCCCGGCCGTTGCGATATTACAGAGCTTCAACCCTCTCTTTCGACATGGATATCCGTGATGGCGCATTCATCGCCGGTCAGGGCGGCATAGATTTCCTTCACATCATCACGGATCGTCATGTCCACATGAATGGCGATTCCCAGGTTCACCGTTTCCATCGTGATCCGGTTCTTATTCCTGCTGATCGTCACGCTGCAGGATAATCCCTGTTTGTTTTTCTCCATCCAGTCATTCCAGCCGGTAAACTCCGGCAGCCGCTCGATCCGCACCTTGTTTTCCGCGTGTTCATCGGATTCCCGGCTCTCGCCGTCAAGCCGCAGCAGCATATATTCGCGGAAATTCTTTCCGTTTACCAAAGCGTCGTCCGCGGAGAAAATGCTGACAAAGGGACAATTCCATACAAGCCTTGCCGTGGGAAGGCTCAGGGAATGGAAACGGATCGTCATTTTGCCCTTCACCGGGATGCCGTTCGTGGCCGCCGCGCGCCAGCCGTCGATCTGAAGATTCGGGATATCCCCCTGAGGGGCATCCTTGATAAAGCTGATCTCCTCGGCGATCCGCGGGATGGCTTCCGGATCGATGTTCGTCTCCTCGTTATCCACGCGGATATTATGCAGGAAACAGTGTTCTCCGCCAAGGGCGATGCAGAGCTTTCTCGACGCGGAGGGGAGCGCCAGGATGATCCGGATCAGCCTCTGTTCATCGGAGATCAATATCATGGCATGATCCCTGCTCCGGGCGGCCTCCACCAGATAACGCTGCCCCGGCTCGGGCTCTGCAAAGCCGGCCTGTTCAATATTGGTCTCGCCGTCCAGTATTTTGATGTCGGACTTCCGAATGTCGTCTCCCGTGACGGTTCCGTCCATCCGGATCCTGCCGTATTCATGATAGAGGATGTTCCGGTTGCTTTCCTCGCCCGGATGCACGCCGTCGTCCAGCGACTCAAAGAGGATCAGCGAGGGCAGGCTCTGCTCCTTTTCAAAGCCCTCGTCCGGCTGGCTGCAAAGCCGGATCCGGGTCGGTTTCCCTGTGATGCTCACGCCCTCGGTGCAGTCATGATAGATGCTTTCGCAGCGCAGCGTGGCGGTGGGTTCCGTATTCTGGCCGGCTCCCGATTCCTGCATCTTATATTCGGTATCCAGGTCGATCAGATGGAGCATGGCCCTGGCGAAATCGGGATCAAACTGCGCCCCGATGCCCTTGACGATCTCCTCCCGCACGATCTGCTGCGGAATGGCATTACGGTAGCTCCGGTTGGAGGTCATGGCGTCATAGGCATCCGCCACGGCGATAATGCGGGCGATCTCCGGGATCTCTTCTCCATGAATGCCCTCGGGATAGCCCTTTCCGCCATAGCGCTCGTGGTGGTAACGCGCGCCGATGCTGAGCCAGGGGGAATTTTTGATGCTGGAAAGGATCTGCCCACCCAGCACGGGATGACGCTTGATCTGTTCAAATTCCTCGTCCGTAAGCCTTCCCTTTTTATTGATAATGGAATTCGGCACGCCGATCTTGCCCACATCATGCAGCAGTGCCGCAAAGTAGACCTTTTCGCACTCCTCCTCCGATTTGCCGGTGGTCTTTGCGATCATCAGGGAATATTCCGCCACCCGCCTGGAATGACCGTTGGTATAGGCGTCCTTCGCGTCGATGGCGCCCGCCAGCGCCTCGGCGGTCTGTTCGAACTGATCATGGGCTTCCTGGCGTTTCTTCTCAAGCCTTCTTGTCTGCCGGCGCACGATTAATACCACCAGGGCGGAGAGCAGGCACAGCGTAAGGAGCGCCGCGATGACAAGGAACCAGGGCTCCTCGTAGAATTTTTTCTCCTTGACGATCCGGACGGAGATCTCCTTGTCCCCGCCGCCCATGGGATCCCGCAGCTGCATGATAAAATGATAGGTGCCTCCCCCGAGGTTCGTATAATCAGCGGGTACCAGCTCGCTTCGCGCCACGGTGGTGGCATTTTTTTCAAAGCCGTCCAGCCGGTAGCTCACCTGGGGGATGTTCAGGGGATAGTTGAACACAAAGGCGGGCACGGGGATCCTCTGCGCGG
>CAMOOZ010000211.1 GCA_946621895.1 uncultured Lachnospiraceae bacterium
CGCTTCATGCAGGCCACGATCATCCGCAGGCAGTATGAGGAGATCCGACTCGCAAAGGATGAGGCCGAACGGGCAAATTCCGCGAAATCCCGTTTCCTCGCAAACATGTCCCATGAGATCAGAACGCCGATCAACACGATCATGGGCATGGATGAGATGATCCTCAGGGAGAACAGGGAGGAGGACAAAGGAACCTACACGAAGCAGGTGGTGGGTTATGCCGTTTCCATCAAAAGGGCCGCGGATTCTTTGCTTTCTCTGGTCAATGACATTCTGGATCTCTCCAAAATCGAATCCGGGAAAATGAACCTCGTGGAGCAGGAATACGGCACGGAGGAGCTGCTCAGGGCGGTGGCCGCGATGATCAGGATCCGGGCGAACGAAAAGGATCTGGGCTTTACGATGGAGATCGATGCCGCGCTGCCGAAGCGCCTTTACGGGGATGACGGGAAGCTGAAGCAGGTGCTTTTGAATCTTTTGACCAATGCGGTCAAGTATACGGAAAAGGGCTCCTTTTTGCTTTCCGTGAAGGTGCTGGAGGATCCTGCGCGGACGCAGCCCGGTGGAAACGCGGCGCAGCCGTCTGAAAGGGCGGATGCACGCCGGCGGGAAGCGCCGTCAGCGCCGTCAGGCAATGCAGCCCCGTGCAGGATCCGCTTCAGCGTAAAGGATACGGGGATCGGCATTCGGCCGGAGGATATGAATAAGCTCTTTTCCGCCTTTGAAAGACTGGATGAAAAGCGAAACAGCGGCATTCAGGGAACGGGTCTGGGACTCGATATCTCCAGGCAGTTTGTGGAACTGATGGGCGGCAGACTGCAGGTGGAAAGCGTATATGGGGAGGGGTCCGAATTCTGGTTCACCCTTTCCCAGCGGATCATTAACCCGGAGCCGGTCGGCAGCTTCAAAGAGGATGATTTTGACGAGGAAAAGGCGGCAGGCGTTTATGTGCCGCTGTTTACGGCACCGGATGCGCAGGTTCTTCTGGTGGATGATGATAAGATGAACCTGAAGGTAATACAAAGGCTTCTTCAGGGCACGATGGTTCAGATCACCACGGCGATGAGCGGACTGGAGTGTCTGAATGCGCTGGAGGAGGGACGATTTGATATTGTGCTGCTGGACCATATGATGCCGGGAATGGACGGCATCGAAACGGTCCACAGGATCAGGGAAAAGGATACAGCGCTGCCTGTGATCGCGCTGACCGCGAATTCCGCGGAAAATGGAGAACAGTTTTATCTCTCCGCAGGGTTTAACGGGTATCTTTCTAAGCCCGTGGACGGCAAAAAGCTGGAGGAGATGATCAGGGGCTTCCTTCCGGAGGAGCTCTTAATAGCGCCGGCTGCCGTGGGAAAGCCTTCCGGAGAGGAGGAGGCCGCCACGATCCCCTCCGCGCTCTTTGCGATCCCGGATTTTGATCCGGCTGTCGGGATCAAAAACTGCGGCTCTCCGGAGGCCTTTCTGGCTTCCCTGAATATCTTTTCGGATACGCTTAATGCAAAGGCGCGGGAGATCGAGGAGGCCTATGGCAAGGAAGACTGGCCGTTCTATACGATCAAGGTGCATGCGCTGAAAAGCTCTGCCCGCATTCTGGGCGCGGAAAAGCTCTCCGGGCTTGCGGAGAGGCTGGAAAACGCGGGAAAGGCGGGGGAGCTTTCCGTGATCAGCGAAAATACGGAGGAGCTTCTGCGGATGTACAGGGGACTGGGCGAGGCTCTCAGCGCTTTAAAGCCCGCGGAAAAGGAGCCGGAAAAAAAGGCGCCGCTGCCGGAGGGAATGCTTGAAGAGGCCGGGGAGGCGCTCAGGGAATTTGTGTCGATGCTGGATTATGATTCCGTGGAGATGGTATTATTATCACTGCGGGAATATGCGCTGCCTCCCGAAAAGGAGAAAATGCTGGATACGCTTCACAAGATGCTGAAGGAACTGGACTGGGAAGGAATAGAGGAGCTGATTAAAAAAGATGGAGTGGAATGATCGTTTTTTAAGCGGACGTTCGGAAGCGGCCAGAAGTCCGATCAGAAAGGACAATCCCAGGATGATGGTGATCGGGGAGAAGGAATCCTTTCTGATCCGGGCGCTGTTAAATAAATGTGACGATGCGGGCCTCGAAGCCTTTTACTGCCCGGCGGAGATCAAAAGCATCAGTTATCAATGGGAGAAGGCCACCCTCATCGTCTATTATCTGGAGAGGGGCGAGCGTTCTCCGCAGGAGGTCCTCATCTATCTGGCGGATCATCTTGCCGAGGGGGCAAAGCAGCTGATCCTGATCGGAGACCCGGAGGATCTGACGGCCCTCCAGGCAGGGCTGGGAAAGACCCATGTGCTGGAAACCTATGTCAGGCCGCTGCAGGTGGATTCCTTTATCCGGAAAGCGAAGGGCTATCTGCAGGCAATACAGAGCGCCGCGGTCGAGCGGAAGCATTCGATCATGATCGTGGACGATGATCCGACCTACTGCGGGCTGCTTCGGGAATGGCTCCATGACAAATACAGGGTCTTTACCGCCCGTTCCGGGAAACAGGCCCTTTCCGTGCTGCCGCGAAACACGCCGGAGCTTGTGCTGCTGGATTATGAAATGCCGGAAATGAACGGCCCGGAGGTGTTTCAGGCGATGAGCGAGGACCGGGAATTGAGGAAGATCCCCGTGATCTTCCTGACAGGCAAAAGCGACCGCGACAGCGTGGTCACGGCGGTGTCCATGAAACCCCGGGGGTATCTTCTGAAAACGATCGACCGCGGGACCCTCTTAAAGGAGCTGAATAATTTCTTCCGGAAGCAGGAAATGACGGAATTAAAATACGGGAAGATATGATCGAAACACCAAAGAACGAAATCCGGACCCTGTCGAGCATCGTGATCGTGGCTGCGATCGCGATGTCCACGGCGGTTCTCTCCATCTTTACCCTGTATTTCGGATGGGATAAATGGACCATCCCGGTCTTTTTTGTGGCTGCCGTGAGCTGCTTTATCATGCATGTGATCGAAGCGCCCTCGGAAAAAAGCCGCATCCATATCTGCTGCGCGGTCTGGTTCACGCAGATCTTTTACTATGTTTTCAATACGCAGAGCCTGTATGAGGGCCTCTTTGCGGTGATGATCGCCCTTGCGGTGCTCGGCATGACCGGGGAGCGCAGGCTCATCTGGATCTGCATCCTGACCGTGTTTGCCGGCACCTTCAGCCGGATCGGCTTTGCGTTTCTGGAGGATCCGTCATATCTGCGGCAGGAGGAGCTGCTCGTTGCCGTAATGCATTTTATCCTGATCTTTTTCGTGGGCGTGGTGGCCGACAGGACCTTAAAGAAAAACGAGGAAGACAGGGAGCGCCTCAGGGAACGCATCAGGCAGCTGGAGCAGGAGAACAAAACCGCCGATGATTTCCTGGCGAATGTTTCCCATGAGATCCGCACGCCGGTCAATGTGGTGATCGGGCTTTCGGAGGTGAGCCTGGAGGAGGAAAAGGAGCCCTCC
This sequence comes from uncultured Lachnospiraceae bacterium, assembly GCA_946621895.1. The sequence goes on from CAMOOZ010000211.1 coordinate 3,475, forward strand.
ATCCGGGCCAATCTGGCGGCGGTCTCACAGGCCGGGAGACGCGTGGCCGAGCAGATCAGCGATATCCTGGATTATTCCGAGATCGAAATGAACAGGGTCGTGGTCAATCCGGAGGACTATAGCCCGGCCGCGTTTTTTGCCGATATGGAGGAGGAGCTCAGGCCCTTTATGAAGCCGGAGCTGGAGCTGGTGCTGGATATCGATCCCCTGCTGCCCACCGTGATGAGAAGCGATCCCGTAAAGCTGAGAAGGATCCTCTGGCATCTGATCATGAACGGGATCAAGTACACAAAGGAGGGCGGCGTCTATGTGGGCGTTGGCTTTACCAGACAGGCCTACGGCATAAACCTCTGCATTGAGGTGAAGGACACGGGCCCGGGCATGAGCATGGGAGAGGTGGAAAGGATTTATGACCGCTTCTATCAGTCCAACTCCGGCAGGACCCGCTCCAGCGGCGGGCTGGGGCTCGGGATGTCCATCGTGGCCGGCATCGTGGAGGCGCTCGAGGGCTTTATCACCGTGGACAGCAGGCCGGGCGAGGGCACGAGGGTGCATGTGTGCATTCCGCAGGAGGTCGTAGTGCCGGCTCCCTGCATGTCCGTCGAGCCATCCGAGCAAAGACTGATCGGCACGCTTCTGGATTTTGAAAAATTTCCCGATCCGAGCGTCAGGGAATACTATACGACCATGCTGAAAAATCTGATCACGGGCTTAAAGCTTTCCGTGATCCGGTTCAACGGGCTGGAGGAGCTTAAGCGCACCGCGGAAAAGACAGGGCTCACACACCTTTTTGTGGGGCAGCAGGAATATCTTGCCGCCAGGGAGTATCTGGAGGAACTGGCGAAAAAGACCCTGCTGGTGCTCGTGTGCGGGGCGGATTTTGTGCCGGCGCCGGGCTCACGCGCAAGGCTGATCAGAAAGCCGCTGCATGGATTTGATGTGATAACGCTTCTGGATCCCGTCGGCGTTCCGCAGGAGGAGGGGGAACGGCACATGTGCTGCAGCGGCGTGAGAGCGCTTGCCGTGGACGACGAGCCCATGAACCTGATGGTGGTAAAGAAGCTTTTGGGACGCTACGGCATTGAGACCGTCACCGCCGATTCCGGGCAGGAGGCGCTGAGGATTTGTCAGGAAACGGATTTTGACCTGATCTTTATGGATCACATGATGCCGGGAATGGACGGGGTGGAGACAGCCAGAAGGATCAGGGCCGCCGGCGTGAGCAAAGGAGTGCAGCCGGTGATCGTGGCGCTGACAGCCAATGCCGCCAGCACGGCCAGGGCAATGTTCATCACCGAGGGCTTTGACGGCTTCATCCGCAAGCCTACCGAGAGGACGTCGCTGGAGCCGGGCCTGACAAAGACGCGCCGCACCAGACGGGTCTCCGTCCCGACGAGGCACAACGTGCGCTGCAG
>CAMOOZ010000212.1 GCA_946621895.1 uncultured Lachnospiraceae bacterium
CTGCGCAGGCTCCTCCTGTACCTGCGCAAACGCCTGTGTCCTCCGATACGGCGGCGTTAGCGGAAGAAACCGGGCAGCAGGCGCAGGATATGGATGCAGCGGCGATCCGGGAAGAGGCGCGGGCAGAGCTCCTCCTGGAAATGAAGACCTTCATGCAGCAGGAAAACAGCACGGTCAGGCTGCTCAGGACCTTTTATCAGGACGATGTGATCGTTTATTCCGACGGCATGTACCATTTTGTCCCCATCAACAGGGATCTGGCGCCCTGCCCCTATGACCCGGCGCTTTTTGTGCAGGACGAAAGCACCGGGCGCTTAAGCTATACCGGTGATGCGAAGACGCATTTCGGCATCGATGTGTCCAAATTTCAGGATGTCATTGACTGGGAGCAGGTGGCATCGGAGGGCGTGGAATTTGCCCTGATCCGGCTGGGGCTGCGGGGGTATACGGAAGGGGCGATCATGCCCGATGAGGCCTTCGAAGCGAATATCGACGGCGCTGCCGCAAACGGGATCCATGCCGGCGTTTATTTCTTCTCCCAGGCCAGAAATGAAGCCGAGGTGGATGAGGAGCTGGATTATATCTTCGCGCAGCTTGAAGGGCATGCCTTTGACGGACCCATCGTGATCGATGTGGAGGATGTGAATAACGGAAACGGCAGGACCGGCTCCTTAACCGCCGCCGAGCGCACCGATCTGACCATACGCTTCTGTGAAAAGGTGAAGGAACGGGGCCATCTTCCGATGATCTACGGGAATCTGAAAAGCATGATCCTGATGCTGGAGCCCGAACGGCTTGAGGATTATCCCAAGTGGTATGCCTATTATGACCTGCCCGTTTATTATCCCTATCAGTATGATATTCTGCAGTATAAGGACACCGGCCGCCTGAAAGGGATCGAGGGCGACGTGGACTTTAATCTGGCCTTCAATGTCTGGTATGAATAAACGCTCCCGGGAAAAAACGATCGTCGGGCAGGGACTTCTGCTGGCCGCAGCCGGGATCATCACAAAGGTGATCGGTTTTCTTTACCGTGTGCCGATGGCAAACATCCTGGGCGAGGAGGGCAACGGGATCTATTCCGTTGCCTTCGGCATCTATAATATCGCGCTGACCCTGTCCTCCTATTCCCTTCCGCTTGCCGTCTCAAAGCTGCTTTCCTTCAGGCTTGCCCGGGGGGAAAAGCAGAATGCGGCAAAGCTTTTCCGGCTTTCCCTGGAATTTGCGCTCTTTGCGGGCACGCTGGCCTTTATTCTCCTCTTTGTGGGGGCCGATGCGCTGGAGACGCTGTATAACTGTCCCGGGCTCTCCCGCCCTTTAAGGGTGCTGGCGCTGACCACATTGATCGTCGCTTTTCTGGGCGTGTTCAGGGGCTATTTCCAGGGCCATGGGGATATGGTGCCCACAGGCATTTCCCAGGTGCTGGAGCAGGTGGTCAATGCGGTGGTGAGCGTTGTGGCCGCCTTTTTGCTGAGCGCCCATGCCCTGCGGGAGGATCCCGGACAAAGAGCCTCCTTTGCGGCAGCCGGCGGGACGCTTGGAACTCTTTCCGGCGCGCTGGGTGCATTGCTCGTTCTGCTGGTGCTCTTCAGGGCCTTCAGAAGCGGGAAGCTGAAACGCGGGGAGGAGCTGCCGCAGGAGGCGGAAGAAACCGCGGAGGAATCCGGCCCGGGCCTGATCTTCCTGCTCGTGGCCACGATCCTGCCGGTCATCATTTCCCAGACCATCTATCAGATCGGCTATACGATCGACGACCTGGCATTTGGCCGCCTGATGTCCTTAAAGGGAATGGCATCCGGACAGATCACCTCGCTCAGAGGCGTGTTTAATACGCAGTATAATCAGCTGGTCAATCTTCCGGTAGCGGTGGCCAGCGCGATGGCGGCATCGACCATTCCGGGCATCGTCCGCGCGCTGGCAAAGGACGGATTAAGAAACGCGCAGGAAAAGGCCGGAAGGGTCCTTCAGTTTAATATGGCCATTGCCTTTCCTTCAGCCGTGGGCCTTGCTGTGCTCTCGGATCCGATCATGGGGATACTGTTTCCCAGGCTCACCGGTTACCACGAGCTGGCGGCGAACCTGCTGCTGACCGGTTCCTCCGCCGTGATCTTTTATGCCCTTTCCACGCTGACCACGGCGATCCTCCAGGCCATGGACAAAATGAAAACCCCGGTGTATCACTCCGGGGTCTCTCTGGCTGTTCATATTCTGCTGATCAGCGTGCTTTTGCTCTATACGGATCTGGGAGTTTATGCCCTGATCATCGGGAATGTCTCTTTTCCGCTTGGCGTCTGCAGCCTGAATCTCCTCTCCCTGCGCAGGATGGGCTTTCGCTTCAGCCTTACCCGGCTTCTGATCAAGCCGCTCCTGGCTTCCGCGCTGATGGGGATCGGGGCGTTTGTGAGCTATCATGCGCTGTCGATGATCCCCCATCCGCTCTTCGCGCTGCATTATCATCTGCTCCCTGCCGCGGCCTCCATGCTTTTTTCAGCCGTCTTTTATTTCATTCTGGCCCGCAGGCTGGGCATTCTGGATGAATTCAGAAGGCGCGGCGCAAACCGGGATCACTCAGAATGACACAGATGCTTTTCAGCTGCGTCCGAGCAGCCGGAGCACGGCTTCCTTTACATGCTCCGCGGTCAGCCCGTAGGCCTTAAACAATTCCTCAGGCTTTCCTGATCTGCCGAATTTATCCTGTATCCCTATCCGTTCGAAGGCGGCGCCGGCATGTCCGGCAATGACCTCGGCCACAGCCGATCCCAGTCCGCCGATCACGGAATGCTCCTCCAGCGTCACGATCGCTTTATAACGCCGCGAGGCATCAAGCAGCGCCTGCGCATCAATCGGCTTGATCGTGTGCATGTTCATCACCGCCGTGCTGATCCCCATTTCCTCCAGCTGCTCCGCCGCCTCAAGCGCCCGGGGGATCATCAGTCCCATGGAGATGATGCAGGCCTCTTCGCCCTCCTTCAGCATGTTTGCCCTGCCGGGGATAAACGGATCCTCCGGCCTTGTGATATCCTCCACCACGGGCCTTGCCACCCGCAGGTAAACGGGGCCGTCCAGCTTTGCCGCCGCCAGCACGGCCTTTCTCGTTTCCTCCGGATCGCAGGGAACGAGTATCGTCATATTCGGCAGGCCGCGCATCAGATTAATATCCTCGATGGCCTGATGGGAGCCGCCGTCCTCTCCCACGGAAAGCCCCGAATGGGAGAACACGAATTTCACATTCAGATTGGTATAGGCCACGGTGTTGCGGATCTCCTCAAAGGCCCTGGCCGTGCCGAACATCGCGAAGGTGCTGACAAAGGGCAGAAAGCCGCTGTGCGCCATGCCCGCTGCCACATCCACCATATTGCCCTCCGCGATCCCCATATCAAAAAAGCGGTCCGGAAAGGCTTTTCTGAACATGCAGGTCTGGGTGGATTCCGCCAGATCCGCATCAAAGACCACGATGCGGGGATCCTCCTTTCCCAGCTCCACCAGTGTTTCTCCGTAAACAGTTCTTAAGTTCCTGCCCATTCTCTCTCCTTATCCGGTTTCTCTCCAAAAGCGCCCCGGTGCCTGCTGCCTTTTTTCTTTCAGATCTGCTCTTCGGGAACACCCAGATCCAGCATCGCGGTCCGGTAAAGCTCATCATTCGGCGCCTTGCCATGCCACTGATAGGCATTTTCCATATAGGAAACGCCCTTGCCCTTGATCGTGTGGCAGTTCAGGAATTTCGGCTTTCCTTCCGCGGGCGCCCGCAGCGCGGCATTGATCGCATCGATGTCATGCCCGTCCACATCATGCACGGTAAAACCAAAGGCCCTGAATTTTTCACTGAGGTCCCCCAGATCCATGACATCCTTATTCGTGCCGTCGATCTGAAGCCCGTTATTATCCACCATAAAGGTCAGATTATCCAGATGATAATGCGCCGCGGCCATCGCGGCTTCCCAGATCAGGCCCTCCTGACATTCGCCGTCGCCGATGATCGTGTACACATGATAGGTCGCTTTCTTTAACTTCGCGGCCAGCGCCAGCCCCACGGAGATGGACGCGCCCTGCCCAAGAGACCCTGTGTTCACATCGATCCCCGGCGTTTTCCGGCAGTCGGGATGCCCCTGTAAATGGGAATCAAAACGCCTGAGAGAGGCCAGATCCGCCTTGGGGAAAAACCCCAGATCCGCCAGCACCGCATACTGCGCGGGACATGCATGGCCCTTGCTCAGCACAAATCTGTCCCTGTCCGGATCATCGGGATGCAACGGATCCACCTTCATATTCTCGTAATAAAGGGCGATCAGCATTTCCACAATGGAAAGCGAGCCTCCCGGATGACCGGAGCCCGCCCGATGCAGCATTCTGACGATCTCGATTCTTAATTCCCTTGCCTTCTCGGCACGATCCATTTGGTCACCTCCGTCCTGGCTTCAGTACACAAGCGCTTTGGCTTTATCCTATTCCCATTGCGGCACTCGGACAGATATTATACCACCGGGCGTCATCACTAACAAGTACGGGATTTTTGCCGCATCCTTGACGAAAGGCGATTTTCTGAGTAGATTATGGTATTGTGATGAAGAATTGGAATAAAAACGAACTGGAGCAGGCGCTTTCTTCTTATCTCCATCATCCGTTTTCCTTCACCCTTCCGGACAGCACCGGTTCCACCAATGATGACCTCAGGCAGATGGCCCGTGCAGGAGCGCCGGAATGGCATGTGGCAGCTGCGCTGGAGCAAACGGCAGGACGGGGGAGAAACAGCCGCTCCTGGAGCTCTCCTCCCGGAGCCTCCCTCTCTTTTTCCCTGCTGCTCAGGCCGCAGCTTAACCCGGACAGGGCGCCCATGCTCACGCTGGTGATGGCCCATGCCGTCACGCAGGCGCTTATCCGCGTCACCGGCTGTGATGAAGCGATGCCCGGGATCAAATGGCCGAACGATATCGTGCTCGAGGGGAAAAAGGTCTGCGGAATCCTGACGGAGATGAGCTGCACGGAAAAAGGCATCGAATGGGTGATCATCGGGACGGGGATCAATGTGAACCAGACGGATTTCCCTCCCGCCTTAAAGGAGATCGCGATCAGCTTAAGACAGTGCTTCGGAAAAGCATTTTCACCGGAACGCCTGCTGGCAGGCGTCCTCGCCGCCTTCCGGGAGGCTTACGGGAAATTTCTGCAGACAGGGGATCTCTCCCTCCTGCGGGAGGAATATGAAAAACGCCTCCTGAACAAAGGAAGGGAAGTCCGGCTGTTCAACGGAAGCCGGGAATATACCGGCATCGCGCTGGGGATCACGGACCGGGGGAAGCTGGTCGTGGAAAACGAAGAAGGACGCATCGAGGTGGAGGCCGGCGAGGTAAGTGTAAGGGGGCTGTATTCCTATGTCTGAAGAAGGCAGGCTGAAGGACGGCAGGCTTGTGCTCTGCGGAGCCAGCGCCTATACGGAGAGCTATTATCTGAATCCGCTGTTTGCGCGGCTTCCGGAGGAGGTAAAGGAAGAGCTGCGCACGATCGCCGTCCTGTTCACGCAGGAAGCCGGCGGCGCCTTTTACCTGGTCTTTGAAGAGGATGGGGAGCTTTCCATTGTGACCGACGCGGATGAAGAAGACATCACCTATGACGAGATCAGCGCCGGGCTTTTCGCGGGCAAGCTGAGGCGGGAAAAAGAGGCCCTTCTGCGTGGACTCGAAGCCTATTATCAATTTGTATCTATTCAGAACCCAGCAGATTTCATCAGCGAAGCGAGATGAAAGCTTGCTTTCAATCTCGTTTCGTTGATGAAATCTATTGGGCGAGAACGCACAGTCCAAGAATCGCATGTATTTTGCGATTCTTGGACCTGGGTTCTGAATAGATACATCAATTCTTAGAAAACGGGGAATAAAGCAATAAATGAGGTAAACTATGCTGCTGGCAGGAGATGTGGGCAATACCAATGTGACCTTTGGCGTTTATGATGATCAGAAGCTGGCCACCAGTTTCCGACTGAACACCAAGGTAAACCGTACCTCCGATGAGATCGGCGTGCTGATCACGGAGCTGCTTGTGCGCAATCGGATAGACTGCGATCAGATAAATGCGGCCGTGATCGCCAGCGTGGTCCCGGATATGATGCATTCGCTGATCAGCGCCATCGTCCGTTATCTCGGCGTCAGTCCGCTGATCGTCGGTCCCGGGATAAAGACCGGGATCAGGGTGCTGACGGATAATCCCAAGGAGGTGGGCGCGGACAAGATCGTGGATGCGGTGGCGGCCTTTGAAAAATACGGCGGGCCCGTGCTGGTGCTGGATTTCGGGACCGCCACGACCTATGACCTGGTGGATGCCGAAGGCACCTGTATGTATGGCATCATTGCTCCCGGCGTGCGCACCGCGGCGAGGGCCCTGTGGGAGGACGCGGCAAAGCTTCCGGAGGTGGAGATCCGGAAACCGAAGACCATTCTCGCGAAGGAAACGATCTCCTCCATGCAGGCCGGCATCTATTTCGGCCAGATCGGCCAGACGGAATATATCATCCGGAAATTCAGGGAAGAATCCGGGCTGGATAAAATGAAGGTGGTGGCCACGGGCGGCATGGGCAGGATCATCGCCGAGGGAACGAATATGATCGATGTCTATGACGCGAATCTGACGCTGGAGGGACTGCGTCTGATCCATGAAAAAAACAGGACATGAGCGAAACGCCTTCCGCTGAAAAAAGAGCGCTCCTGAAAAAGCCGCTGACCCTGGGGGATGTGACCTTATCCTCCAGGGTTCTTCTTGCTCCTCTGGCGGGCGTCAGCGATCTGCCCTTCCGGCTGATCTGCAGGGAACAGGGGGCTGCCCTCGTCTGCACGGAAATGATCTCCGCAAAGGCTGTATATTACGGAAACAAAGGAACGGACCGCCTGATGCAGACCGTCCCCGGGGAAGCTCCCCTCTCCCTTCAGCTCTTCGGCTCTGATCCGGAGATCCTGGGGCGCATCGCCGATAAGATCGCGCCTCATCCCAATCGCATCCTGGATCTCAATATGGGCTGCCCCGTGCCCAAGGTGGTGAAAAACGGGGAAGGCAGCGCCCTGATGCGGGATCCCGCGCTGGCGGAAAGGATCTTCACCGCGCTGGTAAAGGCGGCGGGAAAGCCCGTGACGGTGAAGCTTCGCTCCGGCTTTACGCAGGAAGAGCAGAACGCGCCCGAGCTTGCCCGGATCGCGGAAGCGTGCGGCGTCAGCGCAGTGATCGTGCATGGAAGGACCAGGGAACAGGGCTATGCCGGAAAGGAATCCAGGGAACCTGTATACGATGGTCATAAAAAGGAAGATGACGATCAGACCAATCAGTCCTGCGCGGAGACTGGACTGGATGGCGTTCTGTCCGAGCTTGGCTCCTACAACCTGAGACCGCATCTCTTTCAGAGTCAGAGGCAGGGCACCGATACGGATGGTCGTTGCCAGTTCTTCTGCCTTCTCAAAGCTCTCAATGTTCTCGA
>CAMOOZ010000213.1 GCA_946621895.1 uncultured Lachnospiraceae bacterium
ATCTCATGGATGCACTCGAAATAGGCGTTGCGCTCATCATAGCCGGCCTCCACCAGCGTCTCAAAGCCCGCCTGCATCAGCGCGCAGACGCCGCCGCAGAGCACTGCCTGCTCGCCGAAAAGATCCGTTCCCGTCTCGGTGCGGAAGGTGGTCTCCAGCACGCCGGCCCTTGCGCCGCCGATGCCAAGCGCATAGGCAAGAGCCATATCCAGAGCCTTTCCGGTGGCATCCTGCTCCACAGCCACGAGACAGGGCACGCCCTTCCCCTCCAGATACTCGCTGCGGACGGTATGGCCCGGTCCCTTCGGGGCGATCATCGTCACATCCACATTCTTCGGAGGCACGATCGTGCCGAAATGAATATTGAACCCATGGGCAAACATCAGCATATTGCCCTCCTCCAGATTGGGCTCAATGGATTCCTTATACATATTCGCCTGAAGCTCATCATTGATCAGGATCATAATGATGTCCGCCTTCTTCGCGGCCTCCGCGGCGGTAAACACCTCAAAGCCCTGCTTCTCGGCCTTTGCCCAGGACTTGGAGCCCTCATACAGGCCGATGATCACCTTGCAGCCGGAATCCTTCAGGTTCAGCGCATGGGCATGGCCCTGGCTGCCATAGCCGATGATCGCGATGGTCTTGCCCTTCAGCAGATCCAGATTGCAGTCTTCCTGATAGTAAATTTTTGCCATAATGTCTCCTCTCTTAGAAATGGATTGTTATTACAATGCTCTATCCGATGTCCTGCCCGGACTCCAGAAAGCGCCTGTTTTCATTGCCTCTGGCCAGTCCCGCAAGGCCGGTCCTGGCCACCTCCAGAATTTCGTATTCGGATACCAGAGTCAGAAAGCCGTCGATCTTCGACCGGCTACCGGTGATCTCCGCGATCAGGCTCTCCGGAGAGATGTCCAGAAGCTTGCAGTGAAAACGGTCCACGATCTTTAACAGCGCGTCCCTGTTCTCCGCGTCCGCCCGTATCTTGATCAGGCAAAGCTCCCGGTAAACGGAAGATTCGCTTTCCAGCTCTCTCACATCGATCACATCCACGAGCTTTCGGACCTGCTTTTCGATCTGATCCAGAATATCCTCGTCGCCGGCCGTGACGATCGTGATCCTCGTCATATCCGGGACGGAAGTCACTCCCGCGGTGATGCTTTCAATATTATAGCCTCTTCTGGCAAACAGTCCGGAGATCCGGCTCAAAACGCCGGAGGTATTGTCCACCAGAAGCTGTATGACTTTTGTGCGCATTCCTTTTTCTCCAATATTTACTGAATGCCGCGTAACCACCCGGTGCCGCGTGCCGGGGCACGCGCTTAACACCGTTTTGCCGGTGCGGATCAAACAATACAATGCTCAAAGCGTCAAAAGCTGTGATGTTCCCTCGCCAGATGCCTGGCAAGGATCAGCGCCCTGGGAAAATCAAAATCCCGCCAGGCTTCTTCAATCTGCAAAAGCTTCTCTTGCTGAGAAGCTGTGCCGCCGGAAGCCAGAAGCCGCTTCAGGATTCCTTCGCCTGCCCTGTACTGCTTTTCCTCGAGGGCTTCTCCAAATGCCAAAAGCTGCGTAAGATCGAGCGCGGTTTCCTTTGCTTTTAAAGGTGAACCTGCGGAAGGCTTAAGATTTACGGCAAGGATCTCCTCCATTGCCCTTCTGTCAATGGGCTTTCCGAGATAGCCTGCGGCGCCAAGCGCATCGAGCTTTCCGCGCTTTTCCCCGAGCTCGCCTTCTTCCGCGGCAGTCAGGATGATCACCCTCATTTCCTGATCGAAGCGCTCAGGATCAGCCCTTAAGGCCTCAAGCACCTCCTCGCCGCTCATTTCCGGCATCCGAAGATCCAGAAAAAGCAGATCGAAACGGGCATTGGCCAGGATCTCAAGCGCTTCTTCCCCCGAAGATGCCTTCGCCGTCTCCAGGCCGTATTTTTTTAAGACATTCACGGCCACGAGCAGATTGACGGAATTATCATCCACCACGAGGGCCGTGCCCCGGAATTGCTTCAGGGGCGTGCCGGCCTTTCCAGAATCACCCATAATGCTATACTATACCCCGTTTCCTTATCTGATTTCAAGTACAAAAAGCGTTTTTGCGCCTGGCTCAGCTGTCAGCCCTGCGTTTTGATCTTATGCAAAACATTCTGCTTCCCGCTGAAGATAACCGCGGCAATGTACAGACAGGCCGCCACAGCCGCGATGACATATCCGGCAGCCCAGGGAAGCCTGAAGCCGATCGGCGCCGTCAGGATATAGCAGGAAATGATATACATGTAAAAGCTCCCCGGAATGAGGGCCATGATATAAGGCATCCCGTTCCGGTACATATAGACTGCGATCATCGTACAGGCAAACACGGCGATCGTCTCATTTCCCCAGGAGAAATACCGCCAGAGGATATTGAAGCCGGCAGGATTGTTCTTCGCCAAAAAAAGGACCCCCGCCACCACGGCAAAGATCACCAGCGCGAGGATAACCGCATTCTTCTTTTTCGTCTGATTGAGATGAATGGCATCCCCGATCATCAGCCGAATCGACCTTAAAGCCGTATCCCCGGAGGTGATCGGCAGCAGGATCACGCCGATGATCGCGATGATCCCGCCTACAGGACCCAGCATATCCATCGACACAACCCCTACTACTGTGGTTGCGGAGCCGGAAAGCTGCTCCGCGGAGACAAGACCCAGGCCCATGGCTCCCATCCCTGCGGCAGCCCAGGTCATCGCGATAAAGCCCTCCACGATCATCATATTGTAAAAGATCGTCCTGCCCTCATGCTCATTTTCGGTTGTCCGGGAAACAAGCGTGGCCTGGGTGGAATGAAAGCCGGAGAGAATCCCGCAGGTTACCGTTACAAAAAAGAGGGGAAAGAAGTTATCCTGATACGGATAGCCCGCCGCGGCGGCCTCCCAGAGCTCCACCAGCGGATAACCCTTAAAAAAGAGACCGGCAAAGACCCCTGCTGCGGAAAGCAGAAGGATCGCGCCGAAAAGGGGATAAATCCGTCCAATGATCTTGTCAATGGGAAACAGCGTGGCCAGCAAATAATAGAAGAAGATCACCCCGTACACCACCCAGAGCACAGGATTCTCCACCGTGTTCTCCTGTCCCAACACATGGCTTACGAAAAGATCCCCCGGGGTATAGATAAACACGACGCCCACCAGAAGCATCAGCAGGCAGACAAAAAAATTGTACACCACATAGAAAGGCCTTCCAAGAAAGCGTCTGATCAGCGCAGGCATCTGCTCACCCTGATTGCGAATGGAGATCATCCCCAGCATATAATCATGAAAGGCACCTCCGATCACGCAGCCGATCGGGATCGTGAGAAATGCGATGGGGCCGAAAAGAATACCCTGAATGGGACCGAGGATCGGGCCTGTTCCCGCGATATTCAACAGCTCGATCAGGCCGTTCCTCCATTTTTTCATCGGCACATAATCCACCCCGTCCTCCATCGTGAGCGCGGGCGTTTTCGCGTCCGTCGGCTTCATCACCTTTTCGCAGAGGGCGCCGTAAAGCACGCCGCCTACAACCAATATGACAAGTCCCAGCAGAAATGTAATCATTGTAAATCCTCCTCCAGATACCTGATGATGTATTCCTTCCGATGCCGGAAGAATTCATCGATCACCTTTAACTCCTCATCATATTTTTCGCCGGAATAATCCGCGCTGAAGCGCTGTCCGGATTTTACAGCCGCCGCCTTATATTCCTCCCCAAAGTGCGAAAGCTCCTCCTGCACCCGCGCATAGGCAAAATCCTTTTCCGCCATTTCCCTGAAGGTCCTCTTGAACCTTTCCTTAAAGCCTTCATTTTTCAGCAGCGCGGAAAAAAGCGGCTCCTCCAACAGGTTTACATAATAATTCCCCTCCCGGAAGGAATCCACCGCATAGCTGGAAAGATGCGCATGCTTTCCCGCCGAGGAATCCGTATCATAAAGCATGAAGCGCCATTTTCCGTCCCCGTGGCCCGTATCCTCCGTGGGCCTGCGGACCCTGAAGCAGGCGTAGTTATTCTGAAAGGCATCCGCGTTTGCAAGATAGATCTCCGTGCAGTAATACTCGATAAAGCTCTGCATATCCAGGAGCTCCTCCAGCCGGGAAAAATGCTCCGGCCGGGAAAGATCATGGTTAAGCGCATAATCCGTCATTTCGGCGTAAAGGCTTTTGTCCTCCTTGGCGCCGCGGATCACCTCCCCGTTCTTCAGGATCACCACATTGTCCTGATCCAGGCCGTAATGCGCCTCCAGATAGCTCTCCCCCACTCTTTCCTGCAGCTGATAGAGTCCCCAGTATTCCCCGTTTAAAAACAGGATACAGGGCCTTGAGCGCTGGGCCGAGACCTCCCTGCCCATGACCAGCCGTTCATTTAAGGCATCCCGTATTTTCGTGCAGACCCCGTCCGCCGAACGCAGCGCCAGGGTATCCTCCTTCAGGCCGATGAGGCTCTCCGGAAACGCCTCCCTTCCGTCGTATTCCTCTCTGGCGTAGAGGTTAAAGCCCTTCTGCGCGGCGGACACGGAATAGTTTCCGTGCATTCGGATCCCCAGAAGCCCCTCATATTCAGGCTTTCTTTCCTCATTGAAGAAAACCGCCCTGGCCTGTCTTTCCCAGCCTCTTCCCTCCCCGTTGTAATTCGCTTCCACCCGATGCAGCTCATCCTGGAAAACGGCATATTTCTCCTGATAATTCTCATACACCTTTCCCGTCACATAGACCCCGCGCTCCGGGGAAAACAGCTCCTCCGGATCGGCCACGAGGGAAAGCACGGGCATGCCCTGATAGCCCTCCTTTCGCCCAAAGCCCACAAAATAAACGCCGCAGGCCATGGGGCTTTTCCCGCCCTCATCATCCATGACAAGCGCCCGGACGACCGTGGCCTTATCCACCGGCTCCTCCGGGATATGGATATTTTCCTCGATGGCGCTTGTCCCCGGGATCACGGAATAAATATCCGCCTGCGGGGAACGGTCCTCGATCAGCAGCCTTTCCCCTTCCGCAAGAACGGGGGAGTCCCCGTCCGGAACACTCCCGTCAAGCGTATAGTGAACCTTTCCCCTGCCGTTCGGATTTACGATCTCCAGAAAAAAGGGTTTCTCGTAAAAGCCCTGCGCCGCAGAGAAAACAGGCCGTCCGTAAAGAAGAGCGCCCTTCGCGGCCTCCTCCGCTCTTCCCGGGGTGGGCTGTCCGACGGAAGACCATCTGTTTTCCACCGGATCAAAGGCAATGGAACGGTCCTCCTCCATCGCAGGGATATCCACCTGCTGCAGAAGCGTGCCGTCCGCATCCCACAGATACAGGGAATCCCCCTCCGCAAAGGAAAAGCCCAGCACGGGGGGCGTATAGCCCTCTCTGTAGCAGCCCTCCGCGTCCTCGTTTTCCTTGCCCCATAAAAGATAAGCCTGGCCCGGATCCAGCTTCATTCCGGAAGGAAACCTGTAGCGGCAGGGCTCCTCCGGATCCGTCGTGATCCCCCAACCCTCCGGAAAACAGGGCTGATCGCTGAAGTTGCGGATTTCCAGATAAGGCGTGCCGTACTTTCCGTTATTGTCATACATCAGCGTTCGGTTATGGATGCAGATCTCGCTGATCAGCAGTCCGGAAGCAGCTTCCTGTGCGGAAAAAGCCCTGTCCGGATCAGTCCCTTCCCCGGCAGCGCCCAAAGCAGGATCTCCCTCTCCCCTTACCGGTTTCACCAGATCAAAAGACCCTTCACAGGAGCCGGCACCGAGACAGACACATATTGCAATGATCGGTATAACCAGCCTTTGCACTGCTCTCATGGATCAGGCTCCTCATAAGAGATCATTTATCCGTTGTTTGTTCCTCATTTCCCGGTTTCCGAATATCTTTCCGATTATAACATTCCTCTTTTAAACTTACAAATCCCATCTTCGTAAAAATGCCTCTTTTTGCAAAACCGAAAAACGGCTTTTCGCCTGCGCGGTTTGCAAAACAGGTTGATATGAAGTTATTTTAAGCATATAATGAAATAGATGTACCGTCAGGCGACAGCTTTGGCAGGCCCCTTGCGGTTTTGTTTTTGGAGATGGAGGCGGCTATGTGGAACTTCAATTTCGTATTACCAACGCTGTTGATCCTGGCGATCATCTTAGTCAACTATTTTTCTCTCCCCCGGCTGAATGTGAAGCGAAACCGGGTCTTTGTAAGCCTGATGGCGCTGGAAACGCTGACCATCGTGGCGGACATCCTTTCCAGTATTGCGGATAATGCTTATCAGACCCTCCCCATCGCGCTGGTCCATCTGCTGAACATTGCTTTTTTCGTCTGCTTTTATATCCGCTCCTGGGGCATGTTTATCTTCACCGTCAGCAGTCTTCACCTGATGAGCAAGCGAAGCGCCTTTCTGCTGCGGCTTGCCGTGATCCCGCTCATGATCTGTCTTGCGGTGGCTGTCTCCTCGCCCTTTACCGGGCTGATCTATTCGATCAGGGAGGACGGATACCACTCCGGCCCGTTCTATCCGGTACTCTATCTCCTTTCCCTGCTTTATATATTCCTGTCCTTTGCCGCGCTTTTCCTGAAGGACAGGAGGTTAGTCACGCCGAAGGAATTTCACGGCCTTACCTGGTTCAATATCGTTTTGCTTCTGGGGATCAGCCTGCGCTATCTGCTTCCCCATTACCTGCTGATGGACACCTTCTGCCTGATGGCCATCCTGATCGTCTATCTGCATATTGAAAATCCGGAATTCTGCCTGGATCAGCGCACCGGCACCTTCAACTTCGCCGCGCTGGGCGAATATACAGACGAGCACCTCCGGGACCCGGATCTTTCCTTCTTCGGCCTGATCATTCACAAATACAGGGAAATGCGGAATCTTTACGGCGCAAACCAGATGAACGAAGGGCTCCGGATGATCGGCACCTTTCTGAAGGAGCTGGAACCGGGATGCAATGTTTTCTATCTTTCCAGAGGCCGTTTTGTCATGACGATAAACCCCGATCAGGATATCAGCGCCCTTTGTGAAAAGGTCAGTGAACGCTGTAAAAAGCCCTGGAAATCAGAGGTGCATGAGCTCTATCTGGAAATGGATTACGCGGCGCTGTATCTGGCCGGAGAAAAGCTCGCGGCCAATGTGCTGCTCAGCTCCCTGGCGGCAGCTTTGGATCAGTCCGACGATGCGGATGACCATGTGCCCGTCGTGATCAATCAGGAGGATTTTGCGGAGGCCGGAAACCGGATCAGAGTCAGAAAATGCTTCGAGGATGCCCTGGAGCATAATCATGTGGAGGTCTTTTTACAGCCCCTGATCAATGTGGAAAAGGAGCGGATCACCGGAGCGGAGGCGCTCTCCAGAATACGGGATAACGAAGGGAAGATCATTCCGCCCAGCCAGTTCATTCCGATCGCCGGGGCCAGCGGGACGATCAACCTGCTGGGAGAACAGGTATTTGAAAAGACCTGCGCCTTTATCCGCGACCACAGGGAAGAGCTCAGGGATCTCGAATGGATCAATGTGAACCTTTCCCCGATCCAGTTCCTGCGCGCGGATCTGGCCGACCGCTATGCCGAGATCGCTGCCTCCTATCAGGTGGATCCGGGCATGCTGCATCTGGAGATCACGGAGGAATCCATGATCGACGATCGCTTTTTCTTAAGCCAGATCGAGGCGCTGACCAGGAAGGGCTTTAAATTCGTCCTGGACGACTATGGCACCGGCTATTCCAATCTGACCAGGCTGAAAAAATGCCCGTTCATCAGCATCAAGCTGGATATGGAAGTGGTCTGGGATTACTGTACCAATCCCGATGAAGTCCTGCCGATGATGATCCACGCCTTTAAGCACATGGGCTTTTCCATCACGGCGGAGGGCATCGAGAATAAGCATATGGCCGATGCGATGAAGGCGATCGGCTGCGATTACTTCCAGGGCTTTTACTTCGCGAAGCCGCTTTCGATGGAGGAATTCACCAGAAAGCTCCGGCTCAGCGCCTGATCTTCCCCACCAGGCCTTTGTACATCAGAAACAGGCCGATGCTCAGCAGCACGCCGCCAATGATATCCGAAAGCCAGTGGACTCCCGCTATGATCCTGCCGCCCACCATGAAGAGGATAAATAAAACTGTGATGCCGCTGATGGCGATCCTTAAGGAAGCATTTGCGACCCTTCTGCCTGCCTGCAGGATCAGCGTGGGCATCACGGAAAGCACGAGGAGCGTCGTGGAGGATGGATATGAGCCCTCCATTTTTCCGTCGATCAGGATGGGACGGTAATTGATCGTGATCACATTAAACAGCAAAAAAGCCATGATCACGATAATATAATAGGCACCCAGCAGGATGATGTCCGCATCCACCTTAAAGAGGCTTTTCCGGCTGACCAGCTGGAAGGCGCCCAGCGCGCCGAAGCCGATGCAGACCAGAAACGGAATAATGCTCAGCCAGTCCGTCATCACATAAAACTCCAGATGGACCCCCGTCAGCTGATGGAACCAGGTGTTCAGCCCGGCAAAGCCGATATTCGTCCCGTTCACCCCTGCCGGGGCCACATCCACGCACTGGATGAGCACAGTCCACAGGAAAAACAGCACGATCAGCACGCCTCCCGCAGCAATATAGGGTTTTTCTGTTTTGTTCATTCTTACCTCCGTTTTGCCTTCCGCAGAAATCAGCGCATCCTGTCAATTCGATTTTTCATCCTTCCTGCTTTCCTGCTGGCAGCTCTCGCACACACCGTAGAAAACGGTCCGCAGCGGATCCAGGCAGAAATGATGCCGGGAAAAAAGGTGATCGCCCAGAGCGGAAAGCTCATCGCAGCGCAGGTGGATCAGTTTCCCGCATTTTACGCATTTGCAGTGAAAACAGACCTCTCCCTCCACATGCTCCCCCGGCTTCACATACTCAAAGCAGGCCGGTGAATTGGCATCCAGCACATATTTATTGACGATCCCTTCGTCCACCAGGCTTTCCAGGCGTCTGTAGATCGTGGACTGTCCGATGTTCTCTCGCCTGGCGCGGAAATGCTCCAGCACCTCGCCGGCCGTGATATGGTCATTCGGCCGGCTTTCCAGATAACTGAGAAGAATATCCTTCTGCTTTGTTTTATAGGCTGACTTCATGTCCTCATTTTCCTTTTTCGCGGAAGGGGAGCGGACAGAAAAGACGCAGCCGCGCCCTGCCCGCCGGCGATGCGGATCTTTTTCGCCATGCGCCGGGGCAGGGCCGCAGACTGCATCTGTTTCGCAGCTCTCACTTAGCCCGCAAACATCATCCCGTCAAAGATTTCCTGTATGCTCCTGCCGTTCACGGCCTGCCCCAATTCCTCTTCAAAAGTGACCTCCGCTCTTACCACCAGGCTGTCCTCGGTCAGGAAATCCACATAGGTTTCCCCGTCCGTATAGAGGAATTTCAGGCTCTGGCGCTCATGGAGGGTAGTCATCTCACCCGTTTTCTGATGAGAGGCGCCGTCCACTAACGGCAGCTCCAGCTCGGGCACCTTCACGAACAGAACGACATCCGCCACATCTTCATAGGTCCAATAGTCCTCAATCGGGATAAAGGCTCCTCCGCGGATCATAAACTCCCTGGAGGCGGAAAGCGTGGAGAGCAGATCCTGGATGCCCTGCACCCGGAAGGAGGAAGGGTCTGTCAGCAGGCCACTGACCCACAGATCCGGTTCCTTTTCCGGATCCCATTCCACCGTGTTCGCGATATAGCCGGAAACCGTGTCAGAGCACACAGGCTCCTTTCCGGAAAGCTCATACAGATCCAGATAGGAATAATCATACATGCTGTAGCTTAAGAGGAGCGAGGTGTCCCCATCCCGATGGACCAGCATCGGTTCCAGACCATAAGCCTCCTCCAGCTCAAATTCCTTTCTGGCATCATTATAGACGATGGCGAGCCGCTCAGTCACATCCCACTCACCCATCATGGCCATCGGCCTGACCATATCCGGTTTGCCGTCGTCTTCCCTGTCAAACACCGTGTCCTCCCACATCGGCACATACATCACCCAGGAAGACTCCTTC
>CAMOOZ010000214.1 GCA_946621895.1 uncultured Lachnospiraceae bacterium
TCCCCGCAAAGAGGGTGGCATTTCCATAGCTGGTGAAGGTGCCGGCGAAGTTTTCCACCGATTTCCCCTTGGATACAGTAAATACCAGACCTCTGACCACTCCGCCGGTACCCAAAGTGAAAATCAGGGCAGGAACCCCGAACCAGGCCCCTCCCAGTCCGTTTACCACACCCACGGCAATTCCGATCCCCACCGCGTAAAGCAGCATCATCAGCGGAGAGCCGTTTTGCTGCGCGATGAGACCCGCGATTGCCGCGGTCAGGCCCATGGTGGAACCGATGGAGACATCAATCTCACCGGTCATGATCACGAAGGCGATGCCCACCGCGAGCATCGTAAACACCACACTGGAATTGAAGCACGCGATAATGCTGTCGTAGGTCAGAAAGGAAGGATTGATCAGACCTGTAAGCAAAAACAACGCAACAAGAAATATCAGGCTGGAGATCCACCTGATCTGCAGGAGCTTCCTGATCCCATTCATGCCTGAACCTCCTCCCTTACCAGTCCAAAGGATGCGCTGGTCAATGCATCCTGGGTAATATGCTCATGATCAAATTCTCCGTTGATCCGTCCGTTAAACACGGTAATGGAGCGGTCAGCCAGCTCCGTGATTTCCTCCATATCCGAGGAAATTAAAAGCACCGCCACCCCCTGCTCCCTGAGCTGATGGATGATATGGTAAACATCCCCTCTGGCGGCGGCATCGATTCCCCGGGTGGGCTCATCCAGGATAACGACCCTGGGCAGCGTGGAAAGCGCCCGCCCGATCACCACCTTCTGCTGATTTCCTCCGGAAAGGGAGCTCATCAGATCCTCCAGGGACACGATCTTTGTGCGGAAATCATTCACATATTTCTGCGAGATGCTGTCCTCCTGCCTTTTATTCAGCAGCAGCTTCCCCAGCTTTTCGTTGTTCAGCAGCGCGGAAGTCGTATTGGCCGCGATGGAGCTGATCCCGAAGATCCCGTGATAATGCCTGTCCTCCGGGACATAATTGATCCCTGCCTCCAGGATCTTCTTTGTGGGCAGCCCGGTGATGTCCTTTCCCTCCAGAAGCACTCTTCCTTCAAGGATCTTATCTCTCCCGAAGATCGTGCTGACCAGTTCGGTCCTCCCGGCGCCGACCACACCGGCGATCCCCAGAATCTCCCCGGGATAGAGCTTGAAGCTGACCTCCGAAAACCCGTAGCCGGACAGCTTTTCCACCTCCATCACGGGCTTCAGGCCCGCATAATCGATGGGCTTATATTCTCTGTCCTGCTGCTCCCTGGATTCCGTATCCGGCGGGAGCAGGCCCTGTACCAGCATTTCCTTCGTGAATTCGCCCACAGGCCCGCTTAAGGTCACGACACCGTCCCGCATGATCAGCACATGCGTGGCGATCTCAAACACCTCCGTCAGCCGGTGGGTGATATAAATGATCGCGATCTTCTTTTCCTTCAGGCCACGCACCACCCTGAACAGGGATTTTACTTCATCGAAGGTCAGGGCGCTCGTCGGCTCATCCAAAATCAGGATCCGCGCCTTCCGCATCATTCCCTTCAGGATCTCCACCATCTGCTGCTCCGCGATGGAAAGCGTATTCGCCTTTCGGGAAAGATTCAGGGAAAAGCCCAGCTCCCGGATGGATTCCTCCAGGCGCTTTTTTAACTCCGCGCCGGATTCCTTAAAGCCCATCAGCGCATTTTCTTCCACGCTCATATTCGGAAAGAGCAGCGGCTCCTGCGGCACCATATAGATTCCCTGCGACAGCGCCGCAGAAGGGTTTACGATATTGACCTTCTCCCCTTCGATGAAGATATCCCCCTCATCCTGCTGGTAGATCCCCATGATGATCTTCATCAGCGTGGATTTCCCGGCGCCGTTTCCGCCGATCAAAGCGAAAACCTCGCCGCCGTCCAGCTCCATATCGATCCCTCTGAGCACCTTATTCGTTCCGAACGCTTTTGTGATCCCCTTTACTGACAGCGTCTTAGCCATCGGACGACCCCCTCTCCCCAGGATCACTGATCCTGGCTCCCTGCACGGCATTGCCGCGGCATGATCGCGTCCGTAAGTATACCCCCGATATAAGCAATCTGTCAAGTTTGTTATCGAACATGCTTTCTGTATTTGTGCAATTCTGCTAAAATACGAATGAACATATGTTTGTTTTGTGAAATATATCACGGAGAATCTATGGATTTTATGACAGATCTTTGGTAGGATATGACTATAAATGAACAGCGGGGCATTGCTTCGCATCAACAGCTGGGCATGGAGGGAAGGATGAGTGAGAAAAGATATCTGATGGCACTGGATGCCGGCACCGGCTCTGTCAGGGCCGTTGTTTTTGATACAGAGGGAAATCAGAAGGGCTGCGTACAGGAGGAGTGGGAGCATAAAACGGATCCCCGCTTTCCCGGCAGCATGGATTTTGACTGGAAGCATAACTGGGCGCTGGCCAAAAGCTGCATCAGCGGCGTGCTGAAGGAGACGGGCATCGACCCTTCCGAGATCGCCGCCATCTCCACCACCTGCATGCGGGAGGGGATCCTGCTCTATGATGAGCAGGGAAACGAGATCTGGGCCTGCGCCAATGTGGACTCCCGGGCAAATGACGAGGTGGCGGAGCTTGTCAGGAAGGATCCCGAACTGGAGAAGACCATCTATGCGGAATCCGGCGAGGCCTATGCGCTGGGGGCGCTTCCCAGACTGCTCTGGGTGAAGAACAAGCTGCCGGATATCTATGAAAAAGCGCATCGCCTGGGGATGTTCAATGACTGGCTGATCTATAAGCTCACCGGGCGGATGCCCGTGGAGCCTTCCAACGGTTCCACCACCGGGATCTTCAGTCTGAAGACCCGGAACTGGGATCCTTCCATCGCGCAGACGGTGGGCATCAAATCAGAGCTCTTCGGCGAGGTGCTGGAATGCGGCTCGAACGCGGGCGCCGTTTCCAGGAAAGCCGCGGAAGAAACCGGTTTAACGGAAGGCACTCCCGTGATCGTCGGCGGAGGGGACAGCCAGCTGGGCTGCATCGGCGTCGGCGTCGTAAGGCCCGGGCAGGCGGCCGTCTTCGGCGGTTCCTTCTGGCAGTATGAATTCAACACCGCCTCCGGAGATACGGATCCCGGCTGCAGGGTCAGGGTGAACTGCCATGCGGTGCCGGGGGTCTGGCAGTACGAGGCCCTGGCCTTTAATCCCGGGCTGGTCATGCGCTGGTTCAGGGATGCCTTCTGCCAGCGGGAGGTGGAGCTTGCAAAGCAGACGGGAGAGGATCCCTATGATCTGATGAACAGGGAGGCGGAAAAGGTTCCGGCCGGCTGCAACGGCATGATGGCCGCGTTCTCCGATGTGATGAACTTTACCTCCTGGAAACATGCTTCGCCCACCTTCACGAACTTTTCCATCGACCCTGCACTGCACAACCGCTACACCTTCTACCGCGCGATCCTGGAAAACACCGCGATGGTGACGAAAGGGCATATCGATCTGGTCCGTGAAGCCACCGGCAACATGCCCGACGAGATCATCTTCGCCTCCGGCGCCTCGAAAAGCGCCTTGTGGTGCCAGATCCTGGCGGATGTGATCGGACTTCCGGTGAAGGTGCCCGTGGTCAGGGAGGCCACCGCTTTGGGGGCGGCGATCCTGGCGGGCGTCGGCGTCGGGATCTATAAGGATGCCGCGGACGGCGCGGAAAAATGCGTGAGATTCGAAAAGACCTGGCAGCCTGATATGGGAAATCACCGGCTCTATGAAGAGATCTATCCGAAATGGAGAAGGGTATACGAGGCGCAGCTGAAGCTGGCGGATGAGGGACTGACGAAGCATATGTGGAAAGCCCCGGGATTATAATATATTTTAGGTTATCATCGGCGGGGCTTTGCCCCGGGATTATAGGAGGAAGCATAAATGTTTGTTGTGCATGAAGATGATTTTCAATACCGTTTCGGTGATTCCGGACCCAAGTATCTGATGAAGGGGCCCCGGATGAATTTCGCGCTGGTCCAGTTCCAGCCGGGGCAGGATTTTCCGGCCCACTATCACAATGTGATGGAAGAAAATTTCTACATCCTGGAGGGAGAGATCGATATCGTGGTGGACGGCAAGGTCAATCACCTGAAGCCCGGGCAGATGATCCATATCGAGCCGGGGGAGATCCACTACTGCATCAACAATTACGATAAGACGATCAAAATGGTCAGCACGCTTGCCCCTTATCAGGAGGTGGACAAGGTGGAGGTGCCCGACTACACCTACTGAGAAGGAAATCCGGTTTTCAATGATCCCGCATAATGCTACAATAAACCCATGAATGACAAGGAAAAAACTCCCTGCATCGGCATCATGATCGGTAATTACCATTCCGATCACGCCAGGCGTCTGGTGAAGCATCTGTACGATCTCGTGGAAAAGGAGAAGCTGAACGCTCATTTTTACCTCGGGACGGAAAGCTCCAGCTTCCTGACGGAGTTTGCGATGCACTCCAACCGCTATGATTATCAGTATGCTTCGCTTTACGGCCTGTCCAAATATGACCGGCTGGATGCCCTGATCGTGTCCGTGGGCACGCAGTCCATCTATCAGGGCGCGGTAGAGGTCAGAACCTTTCTGGATTCCCTGCCGGATCTTCCCATGATCCTGACAGAGACCACGGAAATGCCGAAAAAAGGGGCCCATCTGATCACGGATAATTACGGCGGGATACGATCCATCGTCGAGCATCTGATCAAGGTGCACAATCTGACAAAGATCGCCTTTCTGGGGGGGCCGCGCACCGGTAATGTGGACGGCGCGGAAAGACTGGCCGCTTATCTGGATACGAGGCGGGAAAACGGCCTGGAGTGCGAAGA
>CAMOOZ010000215.1 GCA_946621895.1 uncultured Lachnospiraceae bacterium
AAAGCCTTTAACGGTTATCAGAAGGAGCTTGCCTGCAGAGTCAGCATAAAGCAGGAAAATCCCTTAAAGGGGATCAGGCTGAATAAGACGAGCCTTTCTGTCTGCCAGGGCTGCCCCGCGGGGCTTGGCGTGGTGCTTAATCCCGTTAATCCCGACGGGAAGACGGAGATCAGCTGGAAAAGCAGCGATGAAGATGTCGCGACGGTGGATGCAGACGGCAATGTGACCGCGGTTAAGACCGGGAAGGCCGTGATCACCGTCACGGCGAAGAGTACCGGGTCAGTCAACGAAAATGCAGGAAATTATTCAGCCTCCTGCAAAATCACGGTGACCCCGGTGATCAGCAAGATCACCTTTACCAACAGGGAAGCGTTGGAAAAGGGTCTTGCCGTCGGGAAAAGCCTTTCCCTGAAAACGATGCTTGCCTATGAGGGCGAAGCCGGAACACGCCCGAGAGATCTTTTCTGGAAGAGCCTTAATCCGGACATCGCCACTGTTTCCAAAGCGGGCGCGGTGAAAGCCATTGCTCCCGGCGAGGCGATGATCCTGGCACAGGCCGCGAATGGCAGCTCCGCTCCCGCTGTCGAATCTGTCATATTTACGGTCTATCGCGCTGTGACGGGCTTAAAGGCGGATAAGACGAAGCTTGTCCTCGGGTCGGCCGCAGGAAGCACCTTTGATACGGTGGGCATCGCCAGGATCCTGCCGGAGGATGCCTCAAACCGGGTAGTGAACTGGAAGGCGGATAATCAGAATGTGGCTCTCCTGGCGATCGCCGAAAATGAAAAAGGGAACGGCCTGGACTTCTCCAAGGCGGGCACAGCCGCCTCCACAGGAGTGGGAGAGCTGCTTGCGGTGAAGGGACTTCTTCCCGGCGTCACAAAGCTCATCGGTACGGCGGCAGATGGCTCGGGGAAAAAGGTCAGCGTAAGCGTGACCGTCAGGGGAGCGGTCACGGGGCTTTTCCTGAAAACCATTGAGGGAAAGGTGGAAATGGATATGAGCGTCATCCCCAAACCCAGCGTGGAAGAAAAAGAAGAGGGGATGGACATCATCCCCAAACCCAGTATTACGGAGGTGAATCAGTATATTGGCTCGCTGCCGGCGGGCTCTTCCGTGACGCTTACGCCGATTCCTAAGATCAACGGAGTAGACGGCGAGAATGTCAGCCAAAGGCAAATCTATGCGCTATATAAGAAGTACACGGATGTGAGCGTTTCCTTCAAAAGCTCGAATACCGCCGTGGCTGCGGTGAATAAGAACGGAAAGGTCACGATCGCAAAGGGCGCTGCGGCAGGCAGTAAAGCCGTGATCACCTGCGCCAGCGTGGACGGAACGCATCTGGCACAGTATACGGTTACGGTGAAATAGCGGAAGATAATTGCAAATCGGGCAGGGAAGGAGAACCCGCACCCTGATCGCCGCTCCTGCGGCAAAAACACAGCCGGCATGTTCCTGAAAACCGATGGAACACGCCGGCTGTTCTTTATGCCCCAGGGGGGCGCAAAGGAAATGATCGTCCCTGCCCGATCGACAGGACCGCAGATCAAGCCGGGGAAATCCCGAGCAGCTTTTCCGCATTCCCCCCAAGGATCTGCAGCAGCTCCTTTTCGCTGATCGGAAGGGCCTGAAGAAAGCGCAGGGTTTCCTCCTGAGGAGCCCAGGGGGAATCCGTCCCGAAGAGGATGCGCTCCGCACCGAAGGCCTTCAGCATTTCCATAAACCCCTCTTCGTCCAGGAGCCTTTTATCCTCCTCCTTCCAGAAGCCATCCTCGAGCACATGCAGCCTGCCCACAGACAGCGCCGTGTCCAGTAAAGCCTTCGTGTCCGCCAGCGCATCCATTGCTCTTTCCCATGCGCCCCAGCCTCCCATATGGGCCAGCACAAAGGGAAAGTCTCCCAGCACATCGAGCACATGTCTTGCCATCTCCGGGGTGCAGCGCTCCTCATAAAGGAAGCCGCCGTCATAGCCCGTATGGGTGATCACAAACAGGCCCTCCGCCGCGGCGGCCTCAAAGATCCGGAGATAGCGGATATCATCCAGATCCGTATCCTGAAAAAAGGGATGCACCTTGATCCCCTTCAGGCCAAGTGCTTTGATCCTGCGCAGCTCCCTTGCATAATCGGGATGATCGGGATGCATCGCGGCGATGGAGAAGATCCCTTCGTTTTCGCGCGCCGCATTCATCCCGGCAGCTCTTGTGTTGATGGATTCCACCTGTTCGGGAGATGTTGCCACAGGCACGATGACGGAAAGCCCGATTCCCGCCGCTTTTGTTTTTTCGGCAAGCTCCCTTGCGGTGCCGTTGGTCGAAGGGGAAAGATGGGCGGAGGCGCTCAGCTTCGCCACGCTTTTTTCCGCGATCTTATCCGGAAAGGTATGGGTATGAAAATCGATGATCATATAGCCTCCTTATCTTACAGTGATTCTATCCCCGAATGTACAGAGAGCCCGGAATATTATACATGATTTTTCCGGTATTAACATTTTTGGGGCACAAATATATGATTTACCAGTCAAAAGTGATTCCCGGATTGTTCCGCGCGAATCCGGCTTTGCCGGATTTACGCGCATCCCACGATCCTCCCCAATATACCGCGCCAGCTGAAGCTGGCGGTGCTGAACGGCCTCCCCCGGAGGCCGGTCTCCGCAAGTCCTGGATGAACTGATGCAGACTGATCCGGCACCGCGCACGCGCTGATAAGGCCGTCAAAAAAGGACAGATAATATGAGAATCAGCACTTATGAAATCTTCCTGCCGCTGATCGGCGCAGACGGGAAACCCATCGAGGGCCTGGCCCTTCTCATCAATGGGCTGTACGGCACGGTGGATGTGGTGACGAAAGAGGAAAGGGATAATATCGCGGCGGGGCAGTTCGGGAAGCTGCCCCTCTCTGTTTCCCGGCGGCTATCTCTCCGGGGGCATATCACCCGGAAGACGGAGGAAGAGGAGATCGCCGATATGCGGCTCCTGTCCCGGATCCACCGGGCAATCCCTGCGTGGAACGGCGCGTGGCTCGTGATCATGCCCACTTATGACTGCAATTTCCGCTGCCCGTACTCTTACGAGCAGCACCGCCTGAAAAACGGGGAGGCGTGGCTCGGAAGAGTCATGGAGGACGAGACGATGGACGCGCTTTTCGCCGCGGCGGACGAGTATAAGGCGCGGGGCTTTTCCTTTATAAGCTGCATGCTTTACGGCGGCGAGCCCTTCCTGGAAAAGAACCGGGCTCTCGTGCGGCGCATCGCGGAAAGCTGCAAAGCCCGCGGGATAAAAATCCAGGCCAGCACGAATGCCTACGAGCTGGAAGCCTTCCTGGACCTCATTGAGGAGTACCGATTTGATTACCTGCAGGTTACGGTGGACGGCAGGCAAGAGCTGAACGACCGCCGCCGTCTCCACAAAAACGG
>CAMOOZ010000216.1 GCA_946621895.1 uncultured Lachnospiraceae bacterium
CTTCTTCTTGATGCCGCGCCCTGCCACAACCAGGACATCGGCGTTCTCGATGCTGGTCTCCTTGGGCTTTTTCGTGATGCCAAGAACCTGAACGCGGCTGGTAAACTTGCCGGAATCCACCTCCAGCTTCTCAAGCCGGTCCAGATAGCGGACAAAGCGATGGAGGCTTAAGATCCCGGACTCCTCAAAGGAAGCGGCCCGCAGCAGCAGAAGCTCCACATTTGCCTTCCGCCGCTCCCCGCCGGGCATCGCGGCCACCAGGTTCAGATAGCCTTCCCCGTAGATCAGCTCGCGGATCAGGCTGCGGACCGGCGTATAGGCCGCTTTTTCCCGATAGCGCCCGATCCAGGAAAGAAAACGGCAAAGCTTCCCGTAAAGCTCCCCGGAGAGCCTTCCCCTGTTTTCCTCCTGCTGCAGAAAAACCAGATCCCCGTAGAGCGTGCGGGGGGGATCGTCAGGATCACTGTTTTCGGTGGTTTCGGCGGCGCTTTCCACCGGATCCGCTTCGGCTGGCCGTCTGTTTTCCGGGGATGCGCTGATCCGGATCAGTGCCAGCTCCTCATCGGAAAAGCCGCCGAAAACGGAGTGCATCAGGCCGAAAAGAGGAATATCCTCCAGCGGATTGTGAAAGACCCTGAGCGCCTGCAGCAGCGTCTGCACCTCGGTGGCGGAGAAATACCCGGTCCTGGAGGTCACATAGGCCGGGATCCCCATCTCCTGCAGAAGCTTCTGCCAGCGCTCTCCCGGGCCCTTTAAGGAGCGCAGCAGGATCGTGATATCCTTAAAGCGGGCCGGCCGGTACTCCTCCGTCTCCTTATCGTAGATCACCTGCTTTCCCACCAAAGAAAGGATCCTTTCCCCCACGGCCACGGCCTCCGGATCCTCCGCGCCGGCGGCCATCGCCGCTGCCGTCTCAGCGTCTCCTGCGCCTTCGGCCTGATCGGGCTCCTCCCACAGCTCCTCCTGCTCCTTTGGCGGAACGACCAGCAAAAGTTCGGGGGTAAAGCCCGCCATGTCCTGATCCTTCCCCAGATGCCGCGAAGCGGCAGCCTGAGGTATATCAGCGGATGCTGATATACCGATAGGATCAGTGGAATTTGGGCCGCTTGCGGCACAAATTCGGGTATGAGGAATCGAATATCGATTCGATTCCTCATACTTCGCGCCGTATTTCAGGAATGCCCGTTCATCATATTCCACTCCCCCCACGGCCTTTCCCATCAGCTGCCGGAAACAGAAATTCACGAGGTTCAGCACCTCTTTTCTGCTGCGAAAGTTCTGATCCAGATCGATGCGGCGGAAGGGGCCGGGGCCTTCTTTATAGGTTTCCAGCTTTTCCATGATCAGCTCCGGCCTGGCCTGCCGGAAACGGTAAATGCTCTGCTTCACATCTCCCACCAGGAAACGGTCGGGCGCCGGGCTTTCCTCTCTGGAAATTGCCTTCAGGATCCCCTCCTGCAGGAGATTGCTGTCCTGATATTCATCGATGAAGATCTCCTGAAAATGCTCCTGATAGGCCTTCGCGATCTCCGTAGGCCTGCCGTCCCGGACCAAAAGCCCATAGGCCATGTGCTCCAGGTCGGAAAAATCCATGAGCTTTTTCTCTTTTTTCTTTTCCCGGAGCCTCTCCCTGAAGGAAAGCGTCAGTCCCGCGAAAAGCTTCAGCTCCCGGGAAAGCTCCTCCTCCATGCGGATAGCCTCGTCAAAAGGCCGGAAAAAAAACTTCTCCTTCAGCTTTTTGATCCCGTCCTTTACCCCGTTTCGCAGCGCCTTAGCCTGCTCCCGCAGACCGGTGCTCACGGTGTCATCCTTTTTGGCGGGAAGCCTGCCGAATTCCAGGGAAGCAAGAGCTTCTCTGAGCGCCTCATACCAGCTGCCAAAGGAGAGGCCGGCGTTATCCCCCTGCGGCGAGTCTGTTTCATCGGGCTGCTGATCATTTCCGGAAACGGAAACATCCGGCGTCCTCATCGCAAGCCGGCAGAGCGCTTTAAGCTTCTCCTCCTCTGCGGAAAGCAGCTCCTGATAAAACCAGGGGCCCGCCGGCGAACCGGCGCAGCCGGACGCGGCGCGGGCAAGCTCCCCGAGTCCGGAAAGCCGCTCCCTTGCCTCCCTTACCAGCAGCTCCTTCCACGCCTCTGCGTCCGCGCAGCCCTCCAGCCATTTTTCCGGCTCCGGATCGGAATCCGCAAAATCGGAAAGCCGGATCAGCGCCTCGGAAAAGTCATTCGCGGCAGCTGTCTTCCCGAAGGTGTCCGCCAGGGAAAGAAAGTCCGGAGCTCCTGCGGCAAAGCTTTCCTCCAGAAGCTCTTCGACCGCTTCCTGCTTCAGCGAAGCGATCTCGGCCTCCTGGCCCATCCGGGTGGCGGGATCCAGCCCGGCCTCCCGGAAATGTTCCTTCAGCAGGAAGCTGCAGAAGCTGTCGATCGTGGTGATCTTCGCATGGTGAATCAGAACGGACTGTCTGCGCAGATGCTCGTTCTCCGGCTCCTCAAGAAGCTGCCTGTCTATGGCCGCAAGGATCCTCTCCCGCATTTCCGCCGCGGCGGCCCGCGTAAAGGTCACCACCAAAAGCCTTGTGATATCCGCCTTATCCCTGAGGATCCGCTGCAGGATCCGTTCCGTCAGCACGGCGGTCTTGCCGGAGCCGGCCGCCGCGGAGACCACGAGGTTTCCCCCCCGCGCATTGATCACCTCAAGCTGTGCATCGGTAAAAATCATTTCTTCCCTCTGTCTTCCCCTGCTTTTTCTGCGGGAGGCCTCATCCGCAGGAGTGCCTCCTCCGGCGTCATCTCTTCTCTCCTTATCGCGCAGCCCTGCAGCTTCAGATCAAAGCCGCAGACATGCCTGTAGGGACAGTAAGCGCAGTGCAGCTTTCCCTCCTCCTCCAACGGACTTAAGGAAATATCTCCCTGCAGGATCCTGTCCGCAAGCGCTGCGGCCTTCTTTTCCGCGGCAAAGAGCACGGCGCCAAATTCCTCCGGGCTCACCGCGCCGGAGGATGCCCGGAAGGAGCCGTCCTTATTGATCCCCACCGGGATCACCGCCGAGTTTCCTCCTGCGCCAAGCCCCCTGTCAAAGGCCCTGAGGATCTCAGGCTTCGCGGAGATCAGCCCCGAGGGCCTGTATTCCTTTTCCCGCTCCGCTTCCTTTCCTTCCTCCAGCACCGGATCCTTTAACTGCTGATAAAGCATGCCGCCGGGCGCAAGGGGAAGCGTGATGTCGTTTTGCAGGCGCCGCAGCGCCGCAGCCATATAGAGGGGAAGCTGCAGCTGGGTGCCCCGCAGGACCGCCTCCGGTTTAAAGGTCTTTTCCCCGGTCTTGTAATCGAGTATCTTCAGCCAGGCCTCCTCTGCGCCCTCCGCGATATCCGCCCGGTCGATCCTGCCGTGAAAAAAGAGCCGGCCGCCCGAGGGCAGGAAGATCCCTTTTTTCTCTCCGTCCACCGGCAGCTCAAAGGCGCGGGGCAGGAAGCTTCCCTCCTTCAGCTGATATCGAATAGCCCGCAGAGAGCTCTTCAGGATCCCGGCATACTGCCGCAGGAGATAAAAGCTTCTCGCGTCGGCACCGAAAAGCTGCTCCCCGTACACTGCCGCGGCATCCTTTACCGCCTCCGGCGCACAGCGCTCCAGCAGCTCATCGGAAAAGCCGGCGAGGTTTGTTCCCTCCTGCGCGGCCTTCTCCCCGAAAAGCCTGATCGCTTCGTGGAGCACATTTCCCGTGTCAAAGGCCATCACCCCGGCGGCAGGCCTCTCTGCAAGCTTCAGGCCATAGTGCAGGAAATGCTGATAGGCGCAGCCCGCATAGGCCTCCAGGCGGCTCACCGTGGTATGAAGAGCTTTTCCGAAAAGCAGCGGGGCGCATTTCAGGGGCCTTTCCTCATAGCCGATGCAGGCCGCCTCCAGCAGCCTTGCGTAGAGTCCGGGGCTTGCCTGGGCATAGGCATAGCGCAGCGCAGGGTTCTTTTCCTCCCGCATTGCCTCCGCCAGCAGCTCCTCGCCCCCCTTCGGTGTCTCCACTCTGCAGGCGGGGGCTTCCTCCTCCGGCTTCCGTAAGCTTATGCCGGGGAAAAGGCGCCTGATCTCCGCCGTCAGATAAGAGGGCCGCACAGCCTTTCCCTCCCCATCCATCCGGTAGAAGGAGAGATAAAGCCGCTCCGAAGGCCTTGTCATCGTAAGATAAAGATAGAGCCGCTGGGTAAACTGCAGCTCCTCCCCCGACGGCGCAAGGGTATAGCCCGCCTCCTCGATAAACGCCCGGTCCAGCGCTGAGAGCAGCCCCCCCGCACCGCCGGATCTGGGCACATTCCCGTCATTTAAGCCCAGGAAAAAAAGCGCCTTTAACCCGCCGCCGAGGCGTGTGCGCTCCATGTCCCCGATCAGCACCCTGTCCACATTCTGCGGGATCCTGCCGATGCGGATCTCCGAAATGCCGGAGGAAAGGATCTCCAGCATTTCCGCGGCGGTCAGCCTTTCCGGTCCCAGCAGGCCGTAGATCTGGTCCAGCAGCTCGATGCCCGTCCGATAGACCTGCTCAAACTCCAGCGCCTGCTCCGGGCGGTTTTCCCGTTCAAAGCGCTCCGCATACGCGGCAAGCTTTTCTCCCGCCCGGTGGCGGACAAGCAGCGCATAAAGCGCCTTAGCCCATTCTTCGGCGGTTTTCGTTTTCGCCCCCGCCGTCAGCGGTGAAAGAGCATCGATCAGTCTTTGCCGCAGGGCGTTCAGGGTCTCCAGCTCCTTCGTGCCAAGGCCCAGCCGTTTCCCGAAAACAAAGCTTTCCCGGAAGGCCTTTTCCCCCCGCAGCCCGTAGGCCTCCAGATAGCGCTCAAGGAAATCCGCCTCCTCCGGGGTAAAATCACTGATCCCGCTCCGGATGAAACGGACGATATCCTCTCTGCGGAAGCCTCCTTCCAGCACCTCCAGGGCGCCCTCCAGCAGCTCTGTCATGGGATTCATCCTAAGCCCCTTTGTCTCGTCCAGGAAAAACGGAATCCCGAAGGCATTCATCCAGATCTCGATCCAGTCCCTGTAGGGCTCCACATCTCCCAGGATCACGGCGATATCCCTGTACTGAAAGCCCTGACGCAAAAGCTCCCTGATCTGCAGGCAGACCTCCTGCAGCTCCTTCGCCGGCGTCGTGCTCACGCTTAAAAAGATCCCCCCGGAAGGGGCGGAAAGAGAGGCATCCTTCTTCTTCCGGAAAAGGTTTTTTTCCAGCGCGGCAAGCCCGGGCTGATGCGCAAAGCGATGAGGGATCTTCAGGATCAGATCCTCCTCCCGCGGAATGCCCCGGATAAAGGCCAGCTCCTCCAGCCTGTCTCTGGTGGTCCGGCTTAAGGCGAAAAGCTCCTCCTCACGGATCGGGCCGTTTCCCGCTGCCTCTTCATCCATCGTCAGCACGACCACCACTCTCGCGCAGACCTGCATGAGCCCCTCGATCACCTTCAGCTGGATCGGGGTGAAGCCGGTGAAGCCGTCAAAGGCAAGGACCGATCCCCGGAGAAACCGCAGTCCGGGAAGCAGCTTCAGCACCAGCTCCAGAGAAGCCTCTGCCGTCAGATAGCGCTCCCCCATCCATTCCCTGAACGCCGCATAAATGCGCTTCAGCTCGGTAAGCTTTTCCGCAAGCTCCCCCCTGCCTTCCGCGGCCCGGATCATCCCGTCCAGATCCGCCGGCGCGATGGCATACTGCATGAATTCCGAAAGGACGGATTTTATCTCATGGATGAAGCCCTCGCCGGAAAGCTTTTTCCCCAAAAGCGGCAGCTCCTCGATCCGCTCCCCGATCAGATGCCTGAGGACCAGATTCTTTCCTGTGTCGTCCAGCAGCGGCCGCTCCGCTCCCGCCTCCTCAAAGGCCCTGTGGGTGAGGCGCCCGAAGCTTAAGACATCCAGGTTCAGGATCCCCCTGGCCGGATGGATGCTCACCAGCTCCTTCTGCGTCTGCATCGTGAACTGATCCGGCACCAGCAGAAAAAAGGAGCGCGAAGGCTCCTTGATCGATTGTTCGATGAATTCCTCATACAGGGCCCTGCTCTTTCCGTAGCCGGACCCTCCCAGGATAAATTTCAGGCTCATATTTTCCTCAAATGCCGCGAAGCGGCAGCCTCAGGAAAACTCCGCGAATGCGGTCTCTCCTGCAGGAACAGGACGATCCGGGCCGCCTGCGGCACAGACCGTGTAAAAGGGAGGCGCTGCCCGCTTTGCGCCGTTTCAGCCATCCTCGGGAAAAAGCTCCTCCAGCGCAAAGGCCACGCCGTCCTCCTCGTTGCTCTTCGTGACCTTATCTGCGGCCTGCTTTACCTGCGCCTCGCCGTTTCCCATCGCGATGCCCATGCCGGCCCTTCTGATCATCTCCAGATCATTGCCGCTGTCGCCAAAGGCAACAACCCTCTCCATCGGGATCTCAAGCTGCGCCGCAAGCCTTTCCAGCGCGGTCCCCTTGGAGGTGGTCCTTTTCGTGATCTCCAGATTGCCCGCGCCGCCGGTCACGCCGATGACCCCGGGATAAGCCTTCAGGATATCCGGCACCTTCGCCCGATCCGCGTCCCCCTCCGGAAAATTGATCGTGAGCTTGCAGATCCCCGGCTGATCCTTTGCCAGATATCCCGGCAGATCCTCCAGCTCATCCCTGGAGCAGAGCATGAAATGGCGCATCGAGGGAAGCGTTTTCAGCCGGATCACCTTCTCCCGGTCCGCCAGATCCCTGAGGATCCTGTCCGGCATAAAGACATCCACGATGAGCCCGGCATGCCGCAGGTCCTCCTCCAGCGCGCCGTATTCCGCATAGCTCATCAGATCCCGGAACACATCCTCTCCGGAGGCGGCATCCCGGATCCCCGCGCCGTTGCA
>CAMOOZ010000217.1 GCA_946621895.1 uncultured Lachnospiraceae bacterium
CTCTCGCAATCCTAAAACATTCGCAATCCGCTCATTTTGTTTCACAAAATGGCTACTTGCTCATGTTTTGCGGGTCCCAAAGTCGAAAATTTTTGCGCAAGCGCAAATTTTCGACCTTTTGACCCTTGCATCATAAAATTCGTTCAGGATGGCTCCCGATCGTTTTTGTCAACCTCATCAGATGCTCAGTCCCCGGTGCTGCAGGCATCGGCCACATAGGTCATCGTCAGCATACAGAACACATAGGTCTGGATCGCCCCGGAAAACAGATCGAAATAGACATGCAGGGCAGCGGGCCAGACATAGGCAATGCCGGAAAGCAGCCCATATACCAGCGCCTCCATGACCACGCCCGAGAGCACATTGGCGAAAAGACGCAGCGACAATGAGATCGGGACAGCCAGATCGCCGATGATATTGATCGGGATCCAGAAGGGCCAGGGCTCCATCAGCCCCTTCACCACACCGGAAACCTTCTTGTATTTGAATTTATTAAAGGTGATCAGCGTAAAGGTCATCAGGCCCAGCGGAAGCGTCACGCCGTAATCCGCGGTGGGCGGCCTTAAGCCGAAAAGGCCCGAAATATTCGAAAAGAGAATGAAGATAAAGATCGTGCCGATATAATTCCGGAAACGGGGAGCCTGCTCCCCCATGGCGCCGCCCACCATGCCGTCCAGCTTCTCCACGATCAGCTCCACCGCATTCTGAAAGCCTCCGGGCACCTCAGCGCCCTTCAGAATAGCTCTCCTGGCCGCGAAGGCGAAAACGATCAGCGTAAGCATCACGATCAGCACGCAGATATGAGAGGTGGTGATCCAGACGGTCTGTCCGAAAAGCTGATAGGAAAAGACGCCATGGATAAAAAAATCTATCTCAGAATCGGCAGCAAGCAATAAACCCAAGACAATCTCCATTCCGAAGCGCGCGGCCTGCGCCTCGCGCATCAACTTCAATTTTCATGCCACTTCCGGCCGCTGTTCACGGCCTGGTCTCTCAGGGAGGCGCTGAGCAAAGCGTTTCCCCGTCGGATCCGGGTCGCGAAGCGATGTATTTCCGTTCCGTAATCCAAAGCTTTGCTTTGCGGCATCTGCCGGCGGCGCTATGGAAAAGCTGATCAAATCAGTGTTTCCTTCGTCCGGAATGCGTACAGGATAAGGCGCCGGGCCGGAAAAACCGGGGGGCAGATCATCCGTGCCCTCCCCGCGGGAAGGCCAGCATTCCTGCAAGCTTATGGAAAAGAGGCTGCAGATAGGCCCCGAATTTCAGTCCGAAAATCCCCAGAAACACACCGACGGGATTCACATACCGGGTCACGGCAACCCAGAGAATGACCGCCGCAAAAAAGAGATAGCGGATCGTATTATGCAGGATCAGCCTTTTCACCGCCGCTCCCTCTCCCAGCATCAGGGAGGAGGAAAGGCTTTTCCACATGTGCACGGCGCCTGCCAGGGCGGCGGCGGCTCCTGCGGCGATCCCCAGTAAAAAGCCGGGTCTGTCCTCTGCAATAAAGGGAACGGGCAGAAAAAGCGCCAGCATCGAAAAGAAAAACGCGGAGGCCGAAATCCCTGCCAGCAGCTCCCAGACATAGCCGGGAACCCTCTTTTGCTTCAGAAAACCGGGAAGAGGAGCCATTCAGCGCTTCCCCAATGTCCGTGCCAGACGCCAGACGCCTGTGAATCCGGCCAGCGCACCCAGGAAAAAGCCGATGATGGAGAAGCAGGTGATCCCCAGGCGGTCATCGACCATGATCCCCGCGAAGGTCATCAGAAAAATCGGGGTCAGCATCGTGATCCCGAACTGCGTCACGAAAGACAGCGCCCTCCAGATCTCTCCCTTCTTATTCATAACGATGAGTATACCGAAAATTTCGCGGCTTGTCTACCACAGTTCCCCGCACTGACTTCTTTTTTTTCACCTGCTTCCCGGCTGAAATGTAATGCTCCAGCAAGCCTGCGTCCTTCTTTCTTGACAGTAAAAAAACATGTGCTATGATGAAATGGTTTCAATGTTTTCCGCAGGGTTTTCCTGCGATACCTTATTTATAAGAAGGGAGGTAAAAATGAAACCATTAACCAGAAAGGCAGCCGGACTGCTGGCTGCCGTTTTGCTGCTGTGCTCAGTGATGGGCATCAGCGCGCTGGCGGCGGCCGATCCGGCGGCGGAAGAATTCCTTCAGGAGGCCGGATACGCGGTGGCCATGCCTGCTGAAGAGGCGGCAGAAGAAGCGGCGGACGCGGTGACGCAAATCCCTGCCGAAGCCGGAGAGGGTGCTTCCGAAGAAGCAGCGTACGAAACGGAGGACGGCCTGCTGATCTTCGAAGAAGAAGCTTCCGGCGCAGAGGACAACTCACCGCTCCCCAAAGAGGAGGCTGCAGCATCCGAGGAAGCGGCCGGCGCGGATGAGGGCATGACCCTCAATGCCAACGGCGGCCTCTTCCCCGACGGCAAGGAGGTACAGGAGCTGTCCTCTACTACGGAATACCTGAACAGCGACAGCTATTTCCCGTCAAGAGAAGGGTATGTCTTTACCGGGTGGTATACCGATGCAGCCGGCAGTAAGGCGCTCTCAGGCAAGGAACGCGTCACCGAGCTTTCCGCTAAGCCGAAGGCAGGAACCACCCTTTACGCCGGATGGAGCACAGATTTTTACGAGATCACCTTTGACGCCAACGGCGGTTATATCCGGGAATGGAACAGTGATACCCATGAGTATGACAAGCTGGAAAAAATGACCTGTAAGGTGATTAAGGGAAAATCCTATTCCTACAGTGGGATTTCCGTACCGTATCCCAGGGATGAGGATGACAATAGCAGCAGCGGCTGGTATCGGGAAAGCGACCCGCTCGATGTGTTTTATATTGATTACGATGATGTCCCTGCCGCCTCGGAGACCTTTTTTGCCTGGTGGCGCCCCAAGGTGATCTTCGCGGCCGGGCAGGGCTCCTTTTCCGGGAAATCCTCTTATACCGTCAGGGTAAATTACGACAATAAGGTTTCCGGCAGTGAACTCAGCAGCGTGCTGGATGGGCTGACGCCGCCGGCCGGAATGGCCTTCCTCACCTGGTGCTCGGATGAGGCGCTGACGACCCCGGTGACCTCCGCCGCCATCACCGGGACCATCTATTCGGGGAACAAAACCTATTACGCGAAATACGCGGAAAGCTGCGCCCTGA
>CAMOOZ010000218.1 GCA_946621895.1 uncultured Lachnospiraceae bacterium
CAAAAAGAATTACGGCCGGCTACCCGCCCTATTCCATTCCGCAACGCCCTACGTAAGCATCCTGCTGGATGCCTTCGGTCCGTATCTGATGGAATTCCTCCTGCCGATTTTGCTCTACAGCGCTGCGCTTTTCGTAAACGGTGTTTTCCCCTTTGGGCAAAAGCTTTGGTATGACGGCGATCTTCAGGATCAGTTTGTGTCCTTTTACGGCTATCTCCATGAAGCGCTCCACGGGAATGCGTCAATGCTTTATTCCTTCAGCAAGGTGATGGGGGGAGGAATGATTGATATGCTGGCCTATTATCTGGCCAATCCCCTGTTGCTGCTGTTTTACTTTTTCGACAGGCATTCCATGCCGGAGGCAGTGCTTACGCTGTCCTGGCTTTCTTTGGGACTGTGCGGCGTATCCGCCTTTACCTGCTTTAAGCGGCATTCGGACCGGGGCTTTTCGCTGGCGCTTTCGTGTGCCTACGCGCTTTGTGCCGGGATACTGCTGTATCACACGAAATTCATGTGGGTGCCCGGCTTCATACTGCTGCCGCAGATGATCCTGGGGATCGAGGAGCTGTTTTCCAAAAAGCGCATCCGGTATTTTCTATCTTTAACCAGCGCGCTGATTTTCGGCTATTATATCGGCTTTATGCTCTGCATCACGAGCGTTCTGTTTTTTTCCCTGTGCTGCTTTCCGGGGAAAAGGGAAATGCTGCCGGGCGGCGCCCCGGGAGCCTTCCGCGGTGCCGGAGGATACAGCCTTGGTGTCCTGAAGGATTATGTGGTCACCTCCCTTTCAGCGGGGCTATCCTCGGCCTTTATGCTTTTGCCGGGCATTCTCGGGCTGCGCGGGGCAAAGCTGGAGATGGTTTCCCTTTCGGGACTCTTGGAGCTTACCCCCAGATTTCCGCCCCACTGGCTGCTCTTTCCCTTACTCCCCTTTTCCTTCAGGGAGGAAATGCTTGGCAGCGTGCAGCCGCCTTTGCTTTATTGCGGACTTCTTCCGGCAATCCTTGCTGTCTCGTTTTTTTTCACTTCGGTGGAAAAAAGAAAAAAGCTCGGCTTCGGGCTGCTTTTGCTTATCCTGTTTCTGTCCACGATCTGCGTGGGACCCTATCAGTTCTGGCATGGCGGTGCCTATCCCGCCGGCTTTGAGACAAGGTTTTCCTTTATTTTTTCCTTCTTTCTTCTTTATCTGGCGGGAAAAGCCTTTCGGCTTAATCAATGGATGAAAAAGATCAGGCTGTTTAAGGGGCTCTCGGTTTTCTGGATCTATGCGGCCCTTCTGGTCAATGCCGTCTTCAGTCTCAGCGTGCTGCATTATTCCGATGTGGATTCCTTTCAGGAGAACATCGCTTTTCTGGATCAGGCGGAGGCCGCCTTTCCTGCCTCTGTGCGGGAAAGGGGAGAGCGGGTAGCCCTGGGTGCGGGCAGGACGCTCAATGCAGGCTGGACCTATAACCTGCCCTCCATGAGCTCCTATACCAGCAATGAAAAATTTGAGCTGCGCTATTATCTTCAGCATGCGGGGCTTTCGGGAAATCTGGCCTGGACGAGCTATTCCTTTGGGGAAACCCAGCCGGCGGCGGAGGATCTCTTCGGGATCCGCTATATTCTGCTTACCGAAAGTGCACAGCCTAGACCGGGCTGGCGGCTTTTGGCCAGGTGGGAGAATGGCGTGATATATGAGAATCCCTATGCGCTGCCCTTTGCGTTTTTTGCGGATCCTGCCGCAGAGAGCATCCCTGAGGTCACAACCTCCGAGTATGCCTCCGAGGATCCCGAGGTCATTGAAAATGCGTTATGGAACGGTCTATACCCGGGGGCCGGCGAGGTTTTCCGCAATCAGGAGCTGAGGCACAGGGCTTCGGAAAGGCTGCAGCAGGGAGCGCCTGAGGTCAGCTTCAGCGCATGGGACCGCTTTAGGCTTTCCGGGGTGAGTCCGGGAGAAGAGAGGGTGCTTGTGATCATGCTGCCGGAGGAGTCCGCTTCCTGGCAGATCACAATGGGGGGAAAGCTCCTGCGCTCTGAAACGGTGCTTGGCCTTTTTACCGGGTTAAGGCTTCCGGCCGGGCCCTTTTCCGTTGAAATGCGTTATACGCCGAGAGGGCTGACCGAGGGGATCCTGCTGTCCCTTTTTGGTTTTCTGCTGTTCCTGTGCTATAATAGACGCCGCGAAAAGGAAGGGTAATTTTTAGAAGTATGGATAAAATCGCAATACTGATTCCCTGCTTTAATGAGGAGCAGACCATAGGGAAGGTGGTCCGGGATGCCAGAGAGGCTTTGCCGGAGGCCACGATATATGTGTATGACAATAACTCCACAGACGGCACGGGGAAAGAGGCTGAGGCGGCGGGGGCAGTGCTCAGAAGGGAAAGGCTTCAGGGGAAGGGTAATGTGATCCGCAGGATGTTTCGTGAGATCGACGCCCAGTGCTATCTGCTGATCGATGGAGACGACACCTATCCGCTGGAATCCGCCCCGGAAATGGTGAGGCTTGTTCTGGAGGAGAGCTCCGACATGGTGGTGGGGGACAGGCTTTCCTCCACCTATTTTCAGGAAAACAAAAGGCCCTTCCATAATTTCGGCAATTCTCTGGTAAGGTGGTCCATCAACCATCTGTTTCACTGCGATATCCGGGACATTATGACCGGCTACAGGGCCTTTTCCTACGGCTTCGTGAAAACCTTTCCCGTGCTGTCCGCCGGCTTTGAGATAGAAACGGAGATGACGATCCATGCCGTGTCCCACAATCTGACGATTGACAACACGGGGG
>CAMOOZ010000219.1 GCA_946621895.1 uncultured Lachnospiraceae bacterium
ACGAAGATGACAGGAAAGGCAGCGAAGGTTTAATGGCGCTTTTTGATGTGCTGGAGGATATCTCCGAAAAGAATATTCTGAAAACGGAAACCGGCGATAACCGCATCTTCGGCGTGGTGATCGGGGAGGTCGTGGATAACTACAACGAGAAGCGGGGGGGCCGGGTCTGCGTCTCCATCCATACCAGGGATGAAAACGCGAACATCCTGAAATGGGCCCGCGTGGCGATGCCCTATGCCGGCAAGGACTGGGGATTTTTCTTCATGCCCGAGATCGGGGATCAGGTGCTGGTGGCCTTTGAGCAGGGCAATATCGAAAGGCCCTATGTGATCGGCGCGATCGGCAAGGACACGAACGGCTTCTTAAAAAAGGCGAAGGATGAGAAAAACCAGCACAAGAAGATCGTGACCAAGCATGGCAATACGATCTATGTCCAGGACGCCGAGCAGGGGGACGGGACCAACGACAAGATCCAGATCTTCACCGCCGGGGAAGGCAAGACAGGCAAGCACAGCCTGGAGATGGATAATGAGAATAAAGTGATCCGTCTGAAGGACGCCGATGAGAACTGCATGGTGGAGATGAAGACGGAAAAGGGCAATATGACGATCAAGGCCGCCGAAAAGCTGACGATCAAGGTGGGCGAAAAGATCACGGTTGTCTTAAACGGCACCTCGGGAAAGATCTCGATCGACACGACGGATGTAAGCCTTACCGCCACGGGGCAGCTGAAATTAAACGCCACGGGCAAGGTGGAGCTCACCGGCGCCACCATCAGGGAGGAGGCCTCCGGGAACCTGAACCTGACCTCCAACGGGATGACCTCGGTGGGCGGGAATATGATCAAACTTGGGTAACGATTCAGGCCCACAGGAGAATTCACCGGATCTGCGATCCAAGCCTGCCTGAACATTGCAGACAGGAAAAAAGCAGCGAGCCAATCGAAGCCATGCGTTTCTTTTTTCATGCGAAGCCTGTGACAGCAGGTAATGACGCGAAATATGGTGAAAACGCAGGGTGAGGACAGGGGACTGAATAGTTGTAAATCGAGATAAAAGGAGTATATCATGGCACAAGCCGGCTTTCTGGGGAAGGGGATGAAGTTTCCGCCCCGGATCAATCCCGCCACAGGCAGATTTGAGACGGTCTCCGCGGAGGAGAGCGTAAAGGAATCGGTCTATCTGATCTTAATGACGCAGAAGACCGAGCGTCCCATGCTGCCGGAGTTCGGGACGAACCTGATGTCCTATACCTTTATGGACATGAACTATACGCAGTTAAACATGATCATCCGCACGATCAGGGATCAGCTGATGGTGCAGGAGCCCAGGATCCGGGATGTGGACATCACTGCGGATCTGGAGAGCAGGCCCGGTGTTGTCCTGTTTCAGATCGATTATACTGTCCGGGACACGAACACGCGGGACAATCTGGTGTTCCCCTTTTATCTGAACGCGCAGGGGTCTGAAGAGGAAGAGGAAGAGGAAGCGGAAGACTATGGACCGGAAGATATGGCGGAAGAAATATCAGATTGATCCCCGAAACGCCGCGGATATCGAAAAACGGATCGCGGAGCTGGCGGAATCCTATGATACGGGCTGGCATTATAACCCCGAGGAGCCGGATATCGGCACTGCGCTGGCGAAGATCTTTGCCACGCAGATGGAGGAAAATATCGGCCAGGAAAACGATGTCTTAGCCCGTTATCACACGGAGTTCATCAACCTTCTGGATATTTCCCTTTTGCCCGCGAAGCCCGCGGGAAGCATTGTGGTAGCAAGCCTGATCGATGATACGCTGCCGGGGGCTTTTCTGGAGAAGGGGACGCAGCTTTTGTCCGAGGGGGAAAACGGCGTCATCTTCGAGGCGGATCATTCGATCTATGTCACGGGTTCGCGGATCGAGGCGGCCTTTTTAACGGACGCGGAAACGGGTGATATCGTTCCGGTGCTGGGGCGCTTCGGGCGCACGGAGCTGCCCGGCGAATATTACAGTGTGCCTGCCGAGGAATCCGGGGAAGAGGAAGAGGAGCCTGAAGGGGAGGAGGAAAACGATGCCCCCTTTCCGTTTCTTCATCTTGCCGAGGAAGAGCGTGAAGAAAATCCCGGGCTGCAGCCGCAGGAGGAGGTGGTGGAGAGACTTCCGGAGTTTACGCCCTTCACCCTGTTTGGCGAGCACGATGGAATTGGACGCAATGCGCTGATCCTGTATCACCCCACGGTGTTTGATGTGGAAAATGACAGCATTTATCTGCATTTTAAGGGGGCGCCGCAGCTGGTCAGGGATATTGAAGAGGAAAGGGTATTCATCGGCTATGCCTCGGACCGGGGGATCCGCGGGGTAAAGAAGCTTACGCTGATGCCGGACGGGGAGACCTTCCGGCTGGAGAAGTCCAGGCCATGCCTGAAGATTGCCGTGAACGAAAAGGAATATTCCGTCTTCTTTCTCTTTGCGGCAGGCATCGTGGAGGAGGCCCGCAAGGTGGAACGGATCGGGCTTTCCTCTTCCGGGAGGCCAACGCCCGCGGAGAATGTGGCCGATGGGTTAAATGATTTTGATCCGGCTTCCTTCACGCCCTTTTCCGACACGCTTGCGCTTTATGCGCAGTGCTACATCGGACATAACGGCTGTTTTACCAAGGCAGGGGCAAGGATCCAGATGACCTTTGAGCTGACCTTTAAGGAGCACAGGCTTTCCATGACCGCGGAGCAGATCGACGAGTCCTTAAAGATCATCAAGAAAAAACCCAAAGTCATCGTCCGGGAGGTCAGCGCGGATGCCTTCGCGGATGAGGTCGCGCTGGAATATTATAACGGCACGGGCTGGAAAAAGCTTCCGCTGGAAAATGACATCAGGGCGCTCTTTGCCTCGGATAAGGCCACACGGATCACGCTGAATTTTGAATGCCCTGCCGACTGGGAGGATTTTTCCGCGGGCGCTTTTACGGGGCGGCTTCTGCGGCTTCAGGTGCTGAAGGCGGATAACTGCTACTTAAGGCCCAGCATCCATCATTATCCCGTGATCAGTAACCTGCTGATCTCCTATGAATACGCGGCGGATTATACGGGTCCCGCGATGCTGGAGATGGTGAGCGGCACGAAAAAGCTGGATCTTTCTTCGAAGCTGAAAAAGACAGACGGCTTTACGGTCTTTAAGCCCGGGGAGTATCATGAGGATGCGCTTTATCTGGGGTTCGGGAAAAGCCTGGAGAACGGCCCCATCAGCCTCTTATTCGAGATGGAGGAGAGCAGCTCCTTTGACGAGCTGAAGTGCCGTTTTGAATACATGACCGCGGACGGCTTCAGGCCCCTGAAGGTCTCCGATCAGACCCAGGACTTTACCCGCTCCGGCGTCATC
The DNA here is from genome assembly GCA_946621895.1 of uncultured Lachnospiraceae bacterium. The sequence continues at coordinate 3,358 of CAMOOZ010000219.1, forward strand.
CGTTTTATGCCGCCGACCAATATGAAGAAAAAACAGCTGGAGGGCAAGGATGCCTACTGGCTGAGGGTGGTCCGGGGAAAGAAAAATGACCCGGAGGAGGGCGGGGAGTACCTGCCGAAGGTGAAGAATATCCTGTTAAACGCCGTCTCCGTGTCCAATATTGAGACCCTGCCGCCGATGGATATGTATGTGGAAAACCTTGAACCCAATATGCGCTTTGCGCTGGGGATCACGAATATCCTGGATGCCGAGGTCTGGGTCAACGAACTGGATAATTTTACCCGCGGGGAGATGCAGGAGCTTCTGGGCAGGGAGCCCGAGCGGGTCTTTGCGGAATACGACAGCTTAGGGAATTTCTCCGCCTTCTTTGTCAGATGGGAGGAGGTGCCGAATTTCTCCGCGGCGGATACGCCCCGGGTATATCTGCTGGACAGGCTGCATAATCAGCTGATCTTCGGCGACGGGGTGAACACCTGGTTCCCGCGGGTGACGGATAATACCGCCATGCGGGTGAGGCTCAGGCGCTCCGCCGGAGATCTGGGCAATGTGGGCGTCGGGGAGATCACGGACTCCATGGCCTATCTCACCTATATGGGCACGATCTATAATCCCATCAGGGCATATGGCGGCTCCAATATCGAGAATATCGATGAGGCGCTGCAGCGGGGCTCCAATCTATTAAGCTCCGGCGGGCGGCTGGTGAGCCTCCAGGATTATCAGCGGGCGATCCGCTCCTATTCGGATACGATCGACCAGGTGCAGGGCGTGACCGGCATGGTCCTGAATGATGCGGATAATGAATCGGATCTCTATTTCGTGATCCTGATGGAGGCATATGCTGTCGGCTCATTTGCGTTCCATCAGATCGCCGACGGGCTAAAGAAATTTCTTCTAGAGCATTCCGAGGCGACCGAT
>CAMOOZ010000220.1 GCA_946621895.1 uncultured Lachnospiraceae bacterium
GATTCTTCAGTTCCTCCAGCACACCGTCCCTTCCCAGCTTGTCCATCTTGTCCAGCATGATAAAGACTTCATCATATTCCGATTCATCGAAGCCGGAGAAGGCGGCCATGGCCCTGAGGATCCTGCGGTCGTTAAGCCTGATCTCAAAGCGCTTAAAGCCGAGCTTTCCCAACGCGTTTGCCGTCGCCAGGATCAGCTCTGTTTCCGCGAGGTTTGACTCCTCGCCGAGGATGTCGATATCACACTGCATGAACTGCCTGAAGCGTCCCCGCTGAGGCCTGTCCGCGCGGAACACATTGCCGTACTGCAGCGCCCGAAACGGTGAGGGAAGCTCCGCCTGATGCGCCGCATAATAGCGCACAAGGGGAACGGTGAGATCATACCGCAGGCCCAGGTCGGCCAGATCCGTCTCTGTTTTTGCCTCATCGATCCTCAGCTTTTCCCCGCGTTTTAAGATCTTGAAGGTCAGCTTCTCGTTCTCGCCCCCGGCCTTACAGTTTAAATTGGCCAGATTTTCCACACATGGGGTCTCCATCGTCAGGAAGCCATAGGCGCTGTAGGTCTCCCGGATGATCTCAAGGACCCTCAGGCGCAGCTCCATTTCCTCCGGCAGGATATCCCGCATCCCCTGCGCCGGTGTTTTACCAAGTCTCTCCGCTGTTTTTTCCATTTAATTCCTCTCCGACAACAGGATCCTGTCGTCATTCAGGCTGCTGCCCACATTCGCACGAAACAGTGCGAGAAGTCCGTCCACATCCGTCCGCTTTCTTTCCTCTCCGGAAATATCCGCCACGATCCTTCCGGAATCCATCATCAGCGTTCGGTTTCCCATCCCGAGCGCCTGCTGCATATTATGTGTGATCATCAGGCAGGTGATCCTGCGCTCCGACACGATCCGCTCTGTCAGATTGACCACCTTTTGTGCCGTGGCCGGGTCCAATGCCGCCGTATGCTCATCCAGAAGCAGCAGCTGCGGCGTAACCAGCGTAGCCATCAGCAAGGTAAGGGCCTGCCGCTGGCCGCCGGACAAGAGTCCCACGGGTTCATCCATTCTGTCCTCCAGTCCCATTTCCAGCGTGGAGAGCGCCTCTCTGAAGCGTTCTCTGTCCCTTTTGGAGACTCTGCTGAAAAACTGATGGCTGCCCGTCGAGGCCCGCAAAAAAGCCAGCGTCAGATTTTCCTCGATCGTCATATGAGGAGCCGTGCCCAGCCTCGGGTCCTGAAAGAGATGCCCGATAATCTTACTTCGTTTATGCTCGGGAACATAGGTAATACTCTCCCCATCCAGGAGGATTTCACCCTCATCAGGGAAAAAGCTGCCGGTGATCGCATTGAAAAGAGTGGACTTGCCGGCACCATTGGAACCGATGATCGTGGCAAAATCTCCCTTCTGCAGGGTAAACGACACCTTTTGCAGCGCCTTTTTCTCATTTACCGTCCCGGGATGAAAGGTTTTGCTGAGCTCCCTGATTTCAAGCATTTCCGCCGCCTTTCCTGTTTCTCATCCGGGAATCCTGCATCCTGCGGTAAAGGGAAACCCTGTTTTTTAAAAACGGGAAGGAAATCGCCGCCGCCACGATCAGGGCGGAAACAAGCTTCAGGCTTTCCGCCGGAATGTTCAGCCGCAGCGCCAGCGCCACAAAAAAGCGGTAGAGACAGCTGCCGAAAATAACCCCCAGGATCCGGATCATCATGCCGCCCCTGCCGATCAGACTCTCCCCTATGATCAGACTTGCCAGGGCGATCGTGACCATTCCCGTGCCGTAATTGATATCGCAGGATTTCTGATACTGCGCCAGCACCGCGCCGGAAAGTGCCGTCAGGGAGTTGGAAAGCATCAGTCCTGCGGTGATCGTGAAGGCCGGATTGATGGAGCTGGCCTTCACCATGCTCGGATTATCTCCGGTGGCTCTGACAGACAACCCCAGCCTCGTATTCAAAAACCAGGCCAGAAAAAGACCGACGAGCACCACGATGGAAAGGACAAGGATGAGCTTATGCCAGCCCTCCAGGGCAGGAAGGTTTTCCGCAATCCCGTGAAACAGGGAAAAGATCGTGTCCGCCCGAAAGATATTCACATTGGAGGAAAAGCCCATGACCATGATATTGATCGTATACAGCCCGGTGTTCACAATGATCCCGGCCAGAATGGATTCCACGCCCATCCTGGTCTGGAGAAACGCGGTGATCAGGCCGGAAAGCATTCCCGAAGCCATCGCGGCAAAAAGCGCCAGCACCGGGTGCCCGGAAAGCGTAACGATGGCGCCCACCGCGCAGCCCAGCGTAAAGCAGCCGTCCGTGGAAAGATCCGCGATGTTCAACATCGAGTAGGAGATAAACAGCGCCAGGGCAACCAGGGCATAAATACACCCCAGCTCCATGGCGCTCTGAATGATGGATACGGTAAAAAAACCAGACATTTAATCGAACTCTTCTTTGGTGGTCGTCTCCACCAGGGCGGAGCAGTTCCCCTCAAACATGCTGTAATCCAGACCGATGGCGGCAGCCGTCTCCGTGTTCACGGTGGCGATCCCGTTGTCCTGGGTCCGGACGGGCATCGTGGCGGGATCTACGCCGTTTACCAGCACATCCGCGACCATCGCGCCGGTCATCGTCCCCAGGGCCTCATAGTTCACGCCATAACCCATGAATGCGCCGTTTAAGGCAAAGGAGTCCGCGCCGGTATACTGGGGGATCTTTGCTTCCACAAATTTCTCATAAATGCCCAGCTGCGCCTTCATCACGGTGTTGTCGGAAGGGGTAAAGCAAGCATCCGCCCCCGCGGCAATGATCGCGTCCGCGGCCATCGCGATCTCATCCGTGGTGGTGCCGGTCTTCTCGATGATCTCCATCCCATGTGCCTCGGCAAAGGCCTTCGCGTCGGCAATGGCTGCCGTGGAGGAATCCTGGCCCTTGTCATATAAAAGCCCCAGCTTTTTCGCGTCGGGATCCGCCAGCAGCATCAGGTTCAGCACAGCCTCTGTGTCCAGGGCATCGCTTGTGCCGGTGATATTGCTGCCGGGCTTCTCCATGGATTCCACAAGACCTGCGCCCACCGGGTCGGACACCGCCGAAAACACCACGGGAATCTTATTCTCCCCGGGAGCCCCCTGCATGATCATGGCCGTGGGCGTTGCAATGGGAACCAGGATATCCACCTCGTCCGCGATCAGATCGGCCGCGATCTGATTGAGCACTGTGGAATCTGCCTGTCCGTTCTTCGTATAATCCGCATAATCAAAGGTGACGCCCAGATCCTTCCCCTGCCGGTCCAGCTCCGCCTGGATCGCGCTCTGGATCTGATTTAAGGAAGCGTCATCAACATACTGAATGATCCCGACCTTATAGGTTTTTTGTCCGGCACCCCCCCCGCCGTTCTGCGCGGCTTCGCCCCCGGTCTGTCCCGA
>CAMOOZ010000221.1 GCA_946621895.1 uncultured Lachnospiraceae bacterium
CGTGGCGGCCAGCGCATGCTCCACATCCCCATAGGCATCCGCCAGCGTATAGGGCACCTGCCTGGTCATCTCTGTGACCTGGGAAACCATTTCCTTGAAATGCGCATCCGAGCGGTTTAAGGCCTCCTGCAACAGGGCCAGCGTCTTCTCCGCCTCCGGCGGCAGCTTCACGACAGCATCCTGCAGCCTGCCCAGATGCTCATTCAGCGCGGACACCCATTCCTGCAGCCGCACGCTCTGCTTTGCCGCGATCTCCAGCACCGCATTCAGCTGATCAGCGTTGTTTTTCTGCAGCAGATAGGTCTGATCGATCGTATAGGAAAGCTGGGAGAAGGAATTGTGCATGGCCTTGTTCATTTCCGCGATAAAAGCATTTACGATGGATCCCAGCGCATCCAGCTGGTTCTTTTCCGCTTCCGAAGCAAAATGGGAAAGCGTTTCGTCAAACTTCTCAAACTGCGGCGTCAGCAGCTTGTTCATCCCTTCCGCCAGCGAGCCGGAAATCGTCTGGGAAAGCGTCTCGATCGCGTTAAGCTGGCGCCTGTTTAACTCGAGCAGCATGTTCATCGCTTCCCTGTCACTGTCCGGCAGCACATATTTGCGATAAACGGCAAGAAACGCGTCGATGGCGTCCTCCGTTTCCTCCAGCTTGCGCTTATAGGCAAAGTTGAAGATCAGGGAAAAGACCATGCCGTAGATCGAGGTATGGAAGGCCACCTTGATCCCGTCCATGAGCGGCGCAATGCTTTCCGTGATCTCCGCGGTGGAGCCGGTGGCAAAATGCTGAAGGCCGATGGAAAGACCGATAAAGGTGCCTAAAATCCCCAGGCCCGTCAGCGCGCCGGGCACCTGATTTAAGAGATTCCGGTGCATGACCTGATCGGTGAGGGTATGGTCGATATAATCCTCCAGCTCGGGGCTTAAGCCCCCTCCCTGCATGGCCGAAGCCCGCTGCTGCGCGCGGAGAAAATCCCCGTAGCGCTGCTTTAAGATGGGATGGGAAAAGATCGCGTCCCCCCGCTCCTTATAGCGGGAAAACAGCATTTCATTTGCCGTCTCCCCGTCCTTCCGGATCAGATTCGTCACCTCATGGAGCTCGGCGATCAGCCTGTTTGCCGGGAAAAAGCCGTAAATCTCGCAGGAAAGCAAAATCAGTCCCACGATCACGAACATGATCAGGCTTACGGCGATATTCGATATGCCGCCGCCCTGTCCGGAAAAGAAATTCAGATAAAGGCAAAGCACAAGCATTGCCGCAAAGGTCAGGGTCAGAAGCCATTCATACCATTTTCTGTTGGCCATCAGCTTTCATCCTTCCATTCGTTATGATACACTTACAGGAGAAATGCCATCTCGCGGCAAACGCCGCTCGATGTACGCCGGCCGTCGAATGTGCACCTGTGCAAGCACGGTGCTCGCTCTCCGGCCTTATCGCGCAGATCAAAAATTTATTATAGCATAATCCGCCCAACCACGCAAATGCGTTCAGCAGGCTGAAAAGGTGCGGAAAAACAGCTTCAGGAAAGGAACAGATATGTCAGGCTCTTCATTCGGCACTCGTTTTTGCCTTACCACCTTTGGGGAATCCCACGGCGAGGCGCTTGGCTGCGTCGTGGACGGCTGTCCGGCCGGCCTTGAGCTCTCCGTCCCGGATATTCAGCCCTATCTGGAAAGACGCAGGCCCGGCAAAAACGCCGCCTCCACCACCAGGCAGGAGGCGGATATCCCGGAGCTTTTATCCGGTGTTTTCGAGGGGAAAACCACGGGCGCGCCGATCGCCATGCTGATCCGGAATACTTCCCAGCGATCCGCGGACTATGACGCATTGCGGGAGGTTTACCGTCCCGGCCACGCGGATTTTACCTTTCAGGAAAAATACGGGATCAGGGACCACCGCGGCGGCGGCAGAAGCTCGGGAAGAGAGACGGCGGCCCGGGTAATGGGGGGCGCCGTGGCGGCAAAGCTATTGAGGGAATTCGGGATAAGCATCGAAGCCTGGACCGCCGCGATCGGCGATATCCGGATCGACCGGGAACGGATGGAGCTTCCGCTAAGACTTACTCTCCCCACCGGAATGCCGGATCAGGCGGCGGATGAACAGGCGATGGCGCTGATCAGGAAATGCAGGGAAATGGGTGACTCCGTGGGCGGTGTCGCGGAATGCCGGATCAGCGGGGTTCCCGCAGGGCTCGGAGAACCGGTCTTCGACAAGTTGGACGCAATGCTATCGCATGCGATCATGTCGATTGGGGGAGTAAAGGCGATAGAGATCGGCGCCGGGATAAACGCGGCGGAAAGCTTTGGCTCGCAAAACAATGATCCCTTCCGCAAAACGGCAGACGGAAGGATAAGCACCCAGACCAATCATGCAGGCGGGATCCTTGGGGGGATCTCTGACGGGGAGGACATCCTTCTTAAGGTGTATTTTAAGCCCACGCCTTCCATCGCCAAAGAACAGGATACCGTGGATATCGCCGGAAACGAAAGGAAGCTTTCCATTGCGGGGCGTCATGATCCGGTGATCGTTCCCCGGGCGCTCGTCGTGATCGAGTGCATGGCCGCGCTGACGCTGGCGGACGCACTGCTGCTTAATGCCACCGCAAGGCTTGAGACGCTGAGGAGGCTGTGGGGCTGAGGAACATATTCAAGGATGTCCGGGGCAAAGCCAAATTCTTTTGCCAGGAGCCGGAAGCTTTGCACAAGGCACTGGAGCGAAATAACCTGAGGCTGAAGTATTCTATCCAGTTCCCACACAATTTCGGGCTGTAAGAAAACGCCGGTACTTAGGCTGCGTATCATGGCAGGCGGTAGAAAATGATCTTGTTCGGCTGATCCACAGGCATCGGCCTTGCGCACATCACCAGATGCCCTTTTTCCAGATCCACGGAGAAAAAGGTCATGTTATTGGAATCCTGGTTTAGGGAGATGAGATGCCTGTTGTCCGGAAACAGCGCCGCATCCTTCGGATATTCCCCGGCAATGGGCAGGATCATGACCTTTCTCAGCATCCCATCCCGGGGATCTGCTTCGTACACGGCCACGGAATTATCTCCCGCGTTGGAGCTTACAAGGTATCGGTAATCCTCGGAAAAGTTCAGCGCGGAAGCCGCGGAGGCCGCGGCATGATCAGGATTTAAGGTAGAGATTTTCTGAATCTTCTCAAAGACCGGCATTTCTTTTATCTCTTGATAGGAATAGACATCGATATAGTTTTTCAGCTCATGCACCACATAAAGGTATTTTCCGTCGGCGGAAAAACGCAGATGCCTTGGCGCGCTCTCCTGCTCGGAGCGCAGCACATCCACCATGGAAAGCTTCCCGGTCTCATGATCCAGCCGGTAGATATTCACATGATCCATCCCAAGATCCGCCTCCAGGAGGTAATGGTTGTCCCTGGTCATTTTCACACAGCTGATGTGGGGTCTGAAATTGCGTTCCGCAACGCTCCCCCAGCCCTTGTGATAGATTTCCTCCACGATCTCACCCACCGAGCCGTCGTCCTTTAAGCGCAGCACCGTCAGTTTGCCGTCATGATAGCCGCCGCAGAAAAGGAAACGGTCGGAAAGATCCGTGGACAGGTAGCAGCCGCGCATGCCGTTGATCCCGCCGCGGTTTAAGAGGGTGAGCATCCCGTCAGCGCCGATGGCAAAGCTTTCCACGCCGAAATCCGTGATGGAATAGAGAAACCGTCTGTTCCGCGAGATCGTGGCATAGGAGGAATTCGTGATCACCACATCCGCCTTCGGTTCAAGGATCCCTTTTTCCATATTCACATCGTAGACCTTGATCCCGTGATTCTCCTGATTTCCCGAGGTGTAGGTCGAAATATAGGCAACATATTTTTCCATCACAATTCCTTTCCGCGTTTCACAGATGATGATTTTCAATACATTTTTTATCATAGCACACAAAAATATTGAAGAAAAC
>CAMOOZ010000222.1 GCA_946621895.1 uncultured Lachnospiraceae bacterium
CCCACGGCCACGCTGACGGCTGTGCGGTTTAAGGTAAGCGTATAGGGCCGCACATGCACCGTGATCGTGTTGGACTGCTTCATCTCCGCCCAGCAGGCCAGATCCACATCCCCCTCGGCTCTTCCGGTGACCTCCACATAATAATTGCCGCTTCCATCCGACTTCGCCTGCCAGGAGGTGACCCCTAAGATATCATCCGGCCTGTCGTTATGCGCGTACTTCGCCCAGGTCACCTGATCCCTCGGGAAGGTGGCGGAGGGGGGCCTCAGGGAATAGTAAAGTCTTGTCTTATCCCCCACGGCCAGCCAGATCTCGGTCTTTTTCTTCGTCAGGCCATTTCCCCAGGCCTCGATCTCCTCAATGCTTTTCTCCACCTTGATCCGGATGGTTCGATAGATCACATTCTCATTGGAGTCCTTCAGCAGCTCATTCGGCGAGCCGGAGCGGATCACCGCGGCGATATAGAAGGAAGGCGCGGTGGCGGAGGTGTCTCCCGTTTCCGTCGTGCTGTAGAAGCTGGCGATGCCGCTTCCGCTGATCTCCATGGCGAGGCCGTTCTCATCGCTGAAGGACACCGCCTGGGACGCGTCATTCTCATCCGCGTTTTTCGCGTCCATCTCCCAGCGCACGCTGTCGATGGATTTGCCCGTCGTGTCCATCGTCCCGGCGTCTGCGTTCCATCCCCATTTCGCGGCCCATTTGACCCCATTCCCGTCTCCCTTATCATAGCCGATCATCCAGCGGTATTCATCCGCCACGGCGCCCTCCGGAAGCAGATTGATCTCGTTTTTCAGATTCAGAGAAACAGATCTGCCGGAATTCAGATAAAGGGTATAGACATCCTTTTTGAAATTAAAGTTACGGGCCGGCTGGGACACGATCACCCTGATGCTGTGGGTAATGTTCTGCGTGCCGGTTGAGCCGGTGCCGCCCTCGCACTCCACCGTGGCGCTGATCAGCACCTCGCCCGCGGCCTTCGCCTCGATCACCACATAGGGATTCCCACCCGCATCCCGGGTATTCTTCCCGGGGGCAGCCACCGTGGCAATGCTTTCATCCGAGGAGGTCCAGGAAATCACCTCCCGCATGGATTCCACCAGCAGAGAGGTGTCCTGCTTGCTTTCGGCATTCACCGCGTAGATATGGGCGTTCAGATAAAAATGATCGGGCTCTCCGGGAGAGATATAAAGCGTATATTCATCCGGATCCTCTTCCTGCGCGGCAGGCGTAAAGGAGGGGTTGGTCGCATCCGTCCTGTTCCTGTCGTCGGAGGCAAACTGCGCCGCGGTGTTCATCAGCGTAAAATCAAAATCCGCAGGCCGTTTTCTCGTATAAAAGACCCAGAGCGCCGCGTCGTCCCCATCCACATAGCCCATACCGGTATAATCCCCCGCCACATGCATATAGCGGAAGGAAGGGCTTCTGGAAATGATCCCAGCCACTGAGGTTTTCGAAGCCTTCTCGGCGCTGTTTGCCGTCCCGTACCAGGCACGAAAATCATACTGCCTGATCAGTTCATTGCTCTCATCCCCGTTCTGCGCGGTCAAAGTGAGTACATGGGAGGAGGGATCGATCAGGATCTCATCGCTGTTTGAATCGATATAGGAATAGGACACATCGAAGACCAGTATGCCGTCCGCCAGCTTGCTCTTCTCCCAGTTTGGCTCAATGGGGCTTAACTGATTTAGGCTCGTTTCCGCCCAGGCAAGGGAGATAAACTGATCCTTCCTTTCCGCTGTGGTCTCATCCACCCGCCAGGGCGCCATGGCCACCGCCTTGCCGGCATCATTCTCCTGCATCGTATGGACGGCGAAGGAAACCAGATGGGTGTTCTCCCCATCGCCTGCTTTCTCATAGATCCGGATCTGATGGGTGGCGTAGATCACCTCATCATTCGCATTTTTCAGGACACCTTCCCCTCCCTGCATCATCGCCACAACGCCAAGGAAATAAGTATGCTCCGCATCCGTCGGTTTATTCGCGGTAAGAAGCCCCGCGCCATCCAGCGAAAAAAGTTCCTCTCCCGCCGCATTGGTATACGATGCAGCAGCCCGAGGATCCTCAGACCAGTCCACGCCTTCCTCGGGCAGCCCCTCGTCCGTGTCCGATGCGGTCCAGACAGGCTTCCATCTGATATCATTCCCGCCGGCATCCCCGACGCCGATCATCCAGCGGTACTCCTTCAGCCTCGCCGCAGGAGGGGCAAGGGTGAGCTTCTTCTTCACATCCCACTGCTTGCTTGCCGGAAGCTTATCGATAAAAATATTATATACCGAGGGCGAAGAAGCAAAGCTCAGGCTAAAGCCCGCCTGCACGGTGACAGATGCGCTCGCACTCAGGCTTTTCGCGGCGGACTCCGTATAGGTCACCCGCAGCGCGGCATCGCCCTGTTTTAACGCGCTCACCCGCCAGCAGGGATAGCCCTGGCCGTCCGCGCCCATATAGTCAGTGGAAACGATTGCCCCGGCGGTGGTCAGGCGGACATTTGATCTGAAGTACTCCTTCAGTTCCCCCGGATAAACATTTGTATTCGTCGCAATTTCCGCCCCGGTTGAGTTTCGTGGAATCGCATGGAAATACATATACTCCGGCGCATTCGGGGAAAGATACAGGAGATAGGGACCGGAATCGGTCTTCCAGGGGGTGGTGAGCGGGTATTCCGCCTGATCGACAGTACCAGGCAGCTGGCCGGCGTCGGTGATCGCCTCCAGCGTTACGCTCGCGATGTCGGTGGAATCATCTTTGTAAAAGAGATAAAGATCCATGGAATCCGCCAGCCCATCACCAAAGGTGAGCGAATAAACGCCGCTGCTTTCCACCGGGGTCCCGCTGACATCAAGCACGCCCGAGCTGGTATTATAAGCACCGGAGTCATACCAGCCGGCAAAACGATAGCCATCCACGGATGGAGCCGCCGTAAGCGGGATGCTTGGAGCGGGGGGAGAAGCCGTAACATAGCTGAAATCAATCGTCTGCGATTTTTTATCGCCACTGGACACTGAGCTTTTTACTTCCACGCTCCCCCCACTCGGCGTTTGCGCACTCCCTGTGCTTGTGCTCACAAGAAGGCTTTCCGATGCAAATGCCACCGGCTGAGCCAGCGCGGGATTCTGGCGATAGTAGTGGAGGTTCAGGGTCAGCGGCTTTGGCACAGAACCCCTTCCGTTGTAATCATTATAATAATACGCATAAACAACCCAATCGTCCTCATTAACCAGATCATTCACATCACCTACTATACGATAGGAGGCATCCATATCAAGCGGTTCCTCTGTAAATATACCGTTTACTTCGTCCCATGCGCTCTCTGCGTACCATGCGACATGCTTGTACCCAACACTATCGTCCAGTTTTGCCACCAGATCATACTGCGGCAAATCCCCGCCACTGATATTATGCGTAATAATAATGTCGCACACACCGTTAGAATGACTCCAAGTCAAAACGGTTCCATCCGGTTTTTGCAGGGAAACCAGACCTGTACCATCTGTACCATTTAGTGACACAACGGGCTTCTGCCAGGAGGAAGCACCCTCACACATGGTGTATACATTTCCCCTCAGAAATGATCTTTTCCAGTAGACCACATAAAGTGTAAGTTTTCCTTCCTTAATTGCTTCATTCGCCAGGTATTGATTATCCGCCGGAAAGGAAAAAACAGGACCAAAATATTCTTTCGCAGTGTATGTGTATATTTTATTTTTATCGGGCTGAGACTCGTAAGACCAGAATGTAGCGACCATGTTATCCTGGCCCGGCGCTCCTTTCAGATCAAATTCGGGATAACCATTTGCGCTGTTATAGTGTATTTCACCTTGATATTCATTGGCAACGGAATCGGAATGAGTAAAGGTACATTCACAATTCTCTCCGACGCTTATACTGATCAGATCCTTCCCCACTGAGCCATAATTAACCCGCTCTGCATATCTATTCCCATCCGCCTTTTGGGTGTAAACCTCCAGGGTAAGCGTCGAATCATATTGACTGTCACCAAGAGTTGTGATCGCTCCGGCAGCTTCTTCTGAAGCCTCCTCTCCTCCTGTTTCTCCGGATCCCTCGCCATCCTTTTCCGGAGCTGCCGCGGCTTTCTCCCCTGTATCAGAAAGATCGTCTTCCTCCGCTTTTTCCAATACTGAAACCTCATCCTCATGAGCTGAAGCATTGTCTGCTCCTTCTGACGAATCCTGCTCCTTCGCAGTACCCGCCGAAGCTTCCGACGCATTCCCCCCGTCAGCTTCAGAAATCTCCCCATCCACGAGATCAGCGGAGGTCTCCACTTCCACCTGGCCTTCTTCCGTCAAGCTCTCAGAAGCTTCCTCTTTTTCCGAATCTTCAGAAGATCCCGCAGCCTGCGCCAGCGTCCCCTCTTCTTCCGCAGCGTCGGATGTCTGAATCGCCTCACCCGCCTGCTCCGCCGCCAGCGCCCCCATCGGGACCGCCTCAAAACTCAGCAATAAAAAAAGGGTCAGAGCGATAAATCTTCTGACCAGATGGGTTGGGTTATGCATTCCGGCTTTCTGCTTCAAGGCTGACCTCCTGTCATATCCGTTCATAAGGATCCATATTTATATCGGCTTTTTCCCTTCTTTTCAACACCCAGGATAAACTGTCTTAAGTGGACTTCAATGTAAATGTGTTCAATCACCCCACCTTTTTCGCCACCACCACAAACCGCCCGTATTGCTCATAGGAGTCGCAGGTGGAGAGGGTCAGGAGCCGGTCGCCATATGCGGCCATCTGGCCGGTGGGATAAAGACTCATATTCGCCATCTCATACATCGCGGAGTCGAATTCCTCCTCGGAGCCGGCATCGATGAACTGATAGTATTTAAAGGTGATCTCCGTCTGCGTGTAAACCCTGGAGCGGAAGACATAAAGCACCTGCCAGGTGCCCTTTTCGTAGATCGTGTCGAACTGGAAGGTGGGATGGGCTTTGTAGAAATCCTCCGAGGCGTAATTGTCCAGTGTCCCGAACATCTTCCCGGAGTGCATGTGATGCCCGTAAACGATCCAGTTCGTGTTCCCCCGGATGAGGTCGCAGGAGCAGTCTAAAAAGATCGCCCCGTTCTTATCCTCCTCCTGGGAGGTGTTGTGGGTCAGATAATAGTCGTTATTCTCCGTCTGCATCACGGGATAATCGATGTTTGTCCCGTCGATCTTGATCCAGCCCACAAAGCGCTTATTCGCGTTATAAAGCGTCGCATATTCCGGCAGGATGGGGGGCGCGTCGGGATCCGCCTCTTCGATCCGGTTTACTTTCGTCGGATCGGCGAGGATATTGGAGCCCTTGAGCTTTGCCATTTCCGCATAGGCCGAATCCTCCTTCTCCGCGGAGAAGGTATACCAGCCGAAATACCCCAGGCAAAGCACCGCCACCACGCCGAGAAGCCCGGCCAGGAGCTTTCTTCTGATC
>CAMOOZ010000223.1 GCA_946621895.1 uncultured Lachnospiraceae bacterium
ATCAGCTCTCTGAGCCTGTTCTGCTCATTGGCGGAAAGATCTTCGCTTTTCTGCACTATTTCCTTCATCAGCTTATCTAAGCCAAAAAACTCATCCACCAGCTTTCTGTGATCGTCCTTTTTCTTATAATGCTCGATCACCTTTGTGAACCCCGTATTGGCTACAGCAGCCCCTGCATAGGCAAAGGCGCCGAAGGGACCGGCAAAAAGCGTCACGGCGACACCAATCCCGTTCAGGCAGAAGGAATCGATCGTCTTGAGGGCGGAGGTGGTCTTATTTCTTCTGTCGATGGACAGAATATTGTCGGCGTAATCCGCAGCGTTTCCCGTCAGAATCCCCTCTTTTTTCAGATTCTTCACCTTGTACCAGGCGACACCGTGATTGATCCAGTCCCTTGTCTGCACAAGTCCATCTGCCACATCCACAGCCGCTTTCGCAACGGACACGCCTGCGGAAGCCCAGGTCAGGGCAGTTCCCGCTGTGGTCAGTGTCTCCTTCAGGGTCAAAGCCGCCGCGTCCCCGGCCGCTGCCATCGCAGCCGCCTTGGCCCCCATGACGGATAAACCGATCTGAAAGCCTCCGGCTCCTACCGCATAGGCAGAGCCATATACGCCCCTGGCGTTTTGAAGTACAGAATTGGTCACGGTGAGCTTGCTGAGATCGTCCCCGTTTTTGATCACCGTGGAAAGCAGCTTCACCGTACCGATCAGCGCGCCCATAAGGCCCGCCACGCCGGTAAGCGAGGTGAAGGCTCCGGCGGAAATGCCGAAATTGGTCGGCGCATTTTCGACTCCCTGGGTAAAGCAGAAGACCTTGTCCACCTTGGAGGCCAAAAGCGCTGCCTGGGAGGTGGCAAGAGATGCGCCCGCCGCACCCTTCATGATCTTTTGCCCCGCAGTCGGTCTGACGATCTTAAGCTTGCTGTTGTCCAGCGTCTCTGTCTCCAGATGAGAAGCCTCATCCTCCAGCTTATCCGCTGTGACTGCCGCCTTTTCCAGCCATTCCAGATCCCCCTCTTCGGCAGCGGCTCCCATTTTCATATTGATGTCTGTCTTTAACCCAGCAAGCTCCCTGTCCGCCTCCAGCATCTGATCAAACAGCTCTTTTGCTTTCTCGCTCTTCTCCCGTGCGATGGCCGATTTCGATTCCTTTTTGAACACCGCCTTATCCGCTTCTTCCATGGCGATGCGGCATTCCTCCAGACCCTTGATCGCGTCCATGAGCTTTTTGTTCCTTTCCGCCTCCTTCGTGGTAAGCGCTGTGGACATTTTTATCAGCTCCGGATTCTCCAGCGGCTCCTCCCCTTCCTGAAGCTGCTCCGCACGGTTAAGAATATCGAAGGCGTCCTCGTTTTCCATACGAATATAAGAGAAGGCTTCCATCGTGGAGAGGATCTCCGGGACATCCAGCAATGCCATTGCCTCCTCCAGCCTCTCCTCATGGAAGCTGTTCAGCTTCTTGGCGAGCTTCTTTCTTTTCGAACCCGCCCACATGAAGCTGGGAAGCTTGCTCATCTTATTCGCAAAGGCCGTCTTATTCGGTATGTAAGAAATCTGGGTCAGGGCCACATGGGCGGGGGTGAGGGTATTTTTCAGCCTGCCCATTTCGATGGCGCCGTACACCAGAAGCCTGTCCCGAAGAGGCAAAGACAACAGCTTATCCACAAATGCGGAATTGGTTTTCCCCTTGTTCAGATTTGCGACCACATACTGATCTATCTCATAGATCCCCTTGATCTGTTCAGGAGTCAGGGTCTTATCCGCCTCCCTGCTCCTCTCTTTGGCCTCAGAACCGTCTACATCTCTGGCATGGGTGATCAGCTCCCTGCGCAGGTCTCTTTCGCAGCCCTTTAGCCCCATATCGTTAATGAGCTGCGTTTTTTGTTCCTGATTTTCGTTCTCCTCATCGGAATATAAATCATAAAGCCTGGTCAGCCTGTCCAGCAGCTGTTCGATATCCGCCCTCCGGCTGGTTTCCTCCAGGTTGACAAAATATTCCTCACGATACATCACGATGGCCTTTTCATAAGGCTTCGCCAGATGATACAGCCGCTTCGCTTTTTCCTCAGCCGTCAGGAACGGATTACGATCCAGCTCCTTTCTCATGCTCTTAAAGGTATTAAAGAATTCCTTGCCCTTTTTCGCAAGCTTCACCCTTTCCTTTTTCGTCATGTAGGTATGCAGCACCTCTTCCAGCGAGGTCTCTTCCTTCTCGATGGACATCCTTGTCACATCATCCAGCTTCATGGTTTTCAGAATCCTGTCCCGCTGGGCCATCGAGGCGGAATACAGTCCCGGCGTAAGCCCATAAATGGTCCCCTTCATGCCTCGCTGCTGCCTTGCTCTCAGCTTTTGCACCTCTACGGACGCCTCATCCTCCATTTCCATGATCTCGAATCCGGAAAATTCACTTTTTGCTTCATCAGAGAGCTTTTTCCCGCTTAAATGCTCCTCCGTCTGGCTCAGAAAATCCTGCATGCTCTCTCCCTGTATGGCCGTAAAAAAGCCGGTCTGTCCCTCTTTGACCTGATCCAGCTCATGCCTCACTGACCCCTTACTGACAAGCTTTCCACCGTCCGTTTCAAAGGAAAGGGTTTTCTTTTCAAACAATTCCATTTCGGCGCTCATGCTCTAATCCTCCAAAGCCAAAGGCAACATGTACTCCTGCACCAGATATTCCTGCTCAGGGGGATTAAACATCTGGCTTAAGCCCCTGTATGCCCCCTCATCCTTTACGCAGAGCAAAATGCTGAGATCACCTCTGACTCTAAGCTCTGCTTCTTTCACCACCGAATAGAGCAGGGGCATAAACAATCCCTTCTTTTTTGCCTCTTCGTTCAGCACGATTTCCGAGACAAAAAGCGTCCCTTCCTCCGTCATGGAGCATAGCGCGCAGCCCGCCGGCTTTCCATTTAACACAAGATAACGGGACAGCTCCTGTTCATTCGCATCTACTGCAGCGGGAAAGGCATTAAAGCCCTCCAGCTTCCTTGCCTCCTGCCAGGAGATCATGGAGGGAAGCTTTTCCCTTTTCTTTTCCAAAAGCTGAAACACGCCGGGAGCCACCATATCCCGCAGCTGATATGCCAAAAGCCTCCCGGTCAAGGTCAGCGGAATATAGCCTCTCCCGGTAAAGTATTCATGATATTCCTCTGCACTTTCCATCTCCGTAACGATCCGGCAGAGAATGCACTGGATTCCCAGATCCCTGAAAAACTCTGCGGAATAGCTTAATAGCTCTCCTGCCTTTCCCTGTTCTCTGTGGGATCTCAGGGTATGGAAATAGTCCAGCCAGACATTCCGTTTATCATAGACATCCTCGGAAAACATGGCATAGGAGATCAGCTTTTCCTCCTCAAAGCCCGCGATCACGATCCGTCTGGCCCTGTCGTTTCTTTGCACCGGAAACACGGACTCCGGCAGCTTGGCCTGCCCGTTTAGAAACGGGCCGTAAATGTGGTATTTCATACTACCCCTCCCTCAGCCAGAGAGGCGTACTTCACCGCAAAGTCCCTGGCCGCCCGAAGGGACATCATCACGGATAATTCAGCCTGCTCCAGCATTTCCCCGTCTGTCAGCTCGTCGGGAAAGGGTGTCTGGAGGACATAGGTAAATGCATTGTCCTCCGGGTCAAAGCCCAGGGTCCCGAGCGGATAATCGCAGTTTTCCGTTGCCGCCTCCGCGCACAGCGGTATCACGATATCCTCCGGCGCATCGAAGCAAAGCGTATATCTGCACACAAATACCCGGCCGGTTTCCTCTTCACCGGGATCCGAAAGCGTATGGAAAAAGAAGTTTCCCTCGCCGGTGTTTCCGGGGATGCCGAAATCAGGGAAGAGTACTGTCCTGATATCCATTTCCAGGCCTGTCTCCTCCCGGGGGAGAAATTCGTTTTCATTTTCCTCAAAGTCCAGTTTTTGCAACAGCTCTGCGGTAGTCATGAACCCCTGCCTTTCTTTTTGTATCTGTTCAGCACCCGCGAAAAATGAATCGGGGGCTGAACAGATACCGTTTTTGATTCCCTAAACCTGCTCCATCTCCCCGGCGACCGCATCCTCGATCTCCCTGGCGGCCATGGCCAGCACGATCAGATCAAAGCCGGCCTCCACGAAATACAGCCCGATCAGAATGCCGGTGGCAATGGCCGCGACCATCGGATGCGCGAAGGAATAGATCCCGAGAATGATCTCGAGCACGCCGAGGATCACTCCCCAGATCCACCCTTTAAGCCCCAGCTTTTTGGCCTGAAGGGCAGCCAGAATGGAAAGCACTCCCCTGACCGCAAAAAGCGCAGCCATTAAATATACGATGAACGCATCCAGGATCAATGTGCTCCCTGGCCTGATCATCGCAATGACGCCGACAACGATCGCCAGCACCGAGCTGATGATGGAGAAAAAGCTCTTCCTTCCATGAAAAGCGCTGATGAGTCCGAATATGCCGTCCACAAACAGCAGGATGCTTAAAAAATAGCCCGCGGAAAATAAGGTGACTAACGGGGTAAGCATCGAAGAAAACCCGGCCAGGATCAGCAGCACGCCGAAAATAACAGTAATGATTGTCATGAAAGCTCCTTTCTATGCCTTTGCGGCACATTACAAGTATCAGATCATAATCTTTATCAGTATACCTTTTGTTGTAAAAAAAGAGAAGTACCTGCCCGGGTACTTGGATCCGGAATCCCGCAAACTGAAGGCAATGGAGGAAGAACAGCAGCTGAGCTGCAGAGCATGGCAAAAACGCTTAAGGATGAATATTTCCGTCTGGGAAACCGGTTTACAAAGCAGCGCAGCAGGCTTCAGGACGGATTAAATGAGGTGATGAACCGGCAGGAATTTGCGGAGGATTATTACCGCAAGCCACTGGAGGCCATGCAGCGGCTCCTGGATGATCCGCAGGGAGTCTGGGCTGCACAGCGGCAGGCAGTACCTGAAGGCCAGGCACGAGCGGGGAAGCGAGCCGCAGGTGATGGAGCTGTCCCATCTTGAGGTGGAGGATCAGCTGCGACTGTTCTGAGAAAATGCTGAGCGAATCAGCATTTCCTCATCCCTGATGCAGAAGTTATAGTCAACGACAAAAGTATTTTGTCGTTGACTATAACCCTCCGGGAGGATCTCAACCTATGCTTCGCATAGGTATGGATTCGGTAAGGAAATATGTCGCTTCGCGACGCGAATCCGGCGGGAGCAAACGCCAAATTAAAAAGAACTTTGTCGTTTGCTATATATTTACCCCAGCATTGCGACGAGCATCATCCCCGCCACGATCAGCGCAAGGCCGGCGCCCATTTTGACCGAGATATATTCGTGGAGAATGAAATGGGAAAAGAGCGCGGTAAAGGGCACGCTTAGCTTGTTTAATGGAACGACCACGGTGAGCGCACCCATTTTCACCGCGTAATAATAACAGATCCAGCTTCCCCCGGTGGCAAGGCCGGAAAGCAGGACGACTATCCATTCACTCCGCGGGATTTCCCTGATCTTCCCCCATTTTCTTTCCGCACTGACCCATAGGGTAAGCACAACCGCTTCCAGTACGGTGTTGATCGCCGTGGCCAGATTAGATTCGATGCCCCGGATGCCGATCTTTGAAAAGATCGTGTTTAACGCGGCAAACAGCGCGGCGCCCACCGCGTAGGCGTAAAAATGGGGCAGTGTAGGTTCAAGATGCTGCTTAGCGGATTTTGCAATAAGCTTCTTTCCGGCTGCGGATTCCTTTGCGATTAAGAGCGGCATACCGGCAGCGATCAGCGCAATGCCCAAAAGCTTCAGCCCCAGATTCGAGCTTTCACCGAAATAAAAGATCGCGAAGAGCAGCGTGATCACAATGCTGGATTTTTCAATGGGGAGGACCTTGTTTACAGAGCCTAAGGTCAGCGCCTTGAAATAACAGACAGAACAGCAGGCCGTGGAAATGCCGGAGAGGATCATAAAAGTGAGGGAAAAAGCATCTATGGTAGCAATTTCTCCCAATGAACCGGCACCGGCAGCCATGCCGATGGCACAGACCAGGACGAGATATGTTCTGAGCGCCGTGGTAAGTGTACTGTCGGAACGGTGAAGCCCCTGTTTCGAGATCAGCGCGGCGCAGGAAGTGAATATAGCGGAGAAAAACGCGGCAAAAACCCAAAGCATTTTCAATAGTTCCCTTACATGTCCGATTGTTTCGGGATGGATTATAGGAGCCGGCATTTCCGAAAACAAGAAATAAAACAGATCAAATGTTAGATAATGAACAATATGTCATATTTGTTCGGATGGCTTAACGCCTTAAAGTGTTCGGAAGCTTTCGAAAACCCCGACTTCCGGGAAGCCGGTAAATTCGGATGGAAAAAATGCTCCCCGCCCTGTATAATACAGGGCGGGATTTTTATCGCACGGCCGCCGAAAGGAGGATTTCAGCAAAGCTGACCGGCGGCTCGAGGGGGAGCAGGGGCGATTTTATCTTCCCTGTACGATTGGCTTGAACGGTGAAACAAAGTTTCACGCAAAACGGCATACCGTGCTGCGATGTGAACGAAGTTTCACTATGCGGGCAGGGTACGGATAAATCTTTTCCGTCCGATTCGCAAAAACAGGAGAGATCATTATGGATAGTCAGTTTAGCTACAGTGCATGGCCAGAGGAACCGCAGGATTTTTCCAAAGAGTCATTTTCCGGTTTTTCCGGAACAGGCTGGGGAGACGCGGAGCTTAAGACAGCTCCGTCCGACCTGTCCATGCCGGAAGAGAAGAGCATATACGAGCCCTTAAGCACATATTCCGGGAATGACAGCCCCGAATACGGGCTTTATGATCAGGCTTTTTCCCCCCGATTAGGGGGCAGTGCTGAGCCGGTTTCGCCTCAGGGCGGGTTTCACAGAGTCCCGCTCACTTTAGGAGAAAATGGCCACTCAGTCCTTTCCCCTGCGCAGATCGAGGTGCTTTCCTCAAGCCTGCCGCCGGAGGAGCTGGAATCTATCCTGAAGGGAGTGCGCTCCGGAAGGCTTCGGATGGAGATCCGCGAGGCGCCGGAGCCCGAGCCCGAGTTGGAAGAAATCCCGGCAGTTTCGGAGGAAATGGCTTTTTCGCAGGATGACATGCCGGCAGCGGAGGCCGTCGCCAGTCCGGATACTGCGCCGGCAGCGGAGGCTGTCATCAGTCCGGATACTGCGCCGGCGGCGGAGGCTGTCACCAGTCCGGATATTGCGCCGGCAGCGGAGGCTGTCGCCGGTCCGGATATTGCGCCGGCAGCAGAAACAGCCATCGATCAGGATCAGC
>CAMOOZ010000224.1 GCA_946621895.1 uncultured Lachnospiraceae bacterium
GCAACCACGCTTAAGCCGGGATTCCTCTGCAGAAACAGCGCGATCCCCTCTTCTGCATCATCCAGGCTGCGGATCCCGAAGCCCCTGATCGTCATCCAGAGCTCCCTGACCTTCCGATAATCTCCGATCTCCATCGGACGAAGGGTATAATTCATACGATCACCATTCTTATGGGAACATCGGAGGCATTCCCAGCCCCTTTGTCTCCTCGAGGCCGAACATCAGATTCATATTCTGAATGGCCTGACCGGCCGCGCCCTTGATCAGATTGTCCAGTGCGCCCATCATCACGACTCTCCCGGTCCGTTTATCCAGCACAAAACCGATATCCAGGAAATTGCTGCCCTCCACAAAACGGGTCTCCGGGTTTACTCCCGCCGGCAAAAGCCGGATAAAGGGTTCTTTTCCGTAGGCTTCCTGATATATTTCCCGGATCACCTTTTCCGTTGGGATCGGATCAGTCGTTATTTTTCCATAGGCAGTCACCAGGATCCCTCTCTGCATCGGGATCAGGTGCGGGGTAAAGCTGACCACCACCTCTTTGCCCGCCGCCAGGGAAAGCTCCTGCTCGATCTCCGGCGTATGCCTGTGGGAGGCCACGCCATAGGCCTTCACATTCTCATTCACCTCACAGAAAAGATTCGCCGTTTTTGCTCCCCTTCCTGCGCCGGAAACCCCGGATTTCGCATCGATGATCAGGGAAGAAGGATCAATAACACCCGCTTTTAAAAGTGGGGCAACGGTCAGGATCGAGCATGTGGTATAGCAGCCGGGATTCGCCGTGAGCCGGGTCTTTCTGATCTCCTCCCGATGCAGCTCACAGAGCCCGTATACCGCCTTTTCCAGCAAAACGCCGGGAGCAGGCTCCAGTCCGTACCATTCCCGATACACCGCAGGATCCTTCAGCCGGAAATCGGCGGACAGATCGATGAATCGCTTCTTAGCAAGCAGCTCTTCCGTAAGCCGTCCGGCAAGATAGCCCTGGGGAGTCGCCGTAAAAATAACATCTGCCTCTAAATCCTCAAGCCCTTCACCCCCGCAGGGTCCGTCTGCAAAACCGCGCAGATTGCCATACTCTGCAGTATATTCCTTTCCGTTATAGCTCACGGAGCCATAGCGGACCACCTCTACATCCTCCCGCAGGGCAAGCAGCCTTGCAAGCTCCGCTCCCGCATAACCGGTGGCTCCGATAATCCCAGCCCTGATCATAATGTCCTCTTTTCTTTTTTATTCTCTCATCCATGCAGATGATTTAAGCATCATAAGGTAAGCACATGCGGAACATATTTTAATCGTTTCCGGAAAAAATCTCAACTGCTTTATTGTCGGAACGGAAAACACCGCCTTGCGTCCTATCCGGTTTACAAGTATACTTGATGTAGTATCGGAAACGATTTCCAGGGTGAGAAAAATGCGTTATAAGATCGTGATCGATAGCTGCGGGGATCTGACTCCCGCTCTTTGGCGGGACGAACGGATCGAAAGCGTCCCCCTGACACTGATCGTGGGAGATCGGGAGATCATCGACGATATCCATTTCGATCAGGCAGCCTTCCTTAAGCTGGTGGCGGAGAGCAGAGACTGCCCCCGTTCCGCCTGTCCCTCTCCGGAAAGCTTTGCCAGAGCCTTTGCTGCAGAGGCGGAACGCATCTACTGCGTGACCCTCTCCTCCCCGCTGTCCGGGAGCTACAATTCTGCCGTGCTCGGGAAACGCCTTTACCTCGAAGACCATCCGGACAAACAGATCCATATCATTGATTCTCATTCCGCCTGCTGCGGGGAGACGCAGATCGCCTTAAAGCTGATGGAGCTTGAGGAAAGCGGAGACTTAAGCTTTGAAGAAGTCGTGGAAAAGGCCGAGGCATACAAGCGCGGCCTGACCACTTATTTTGTGCTGGACGATCTGGGATTCTTAAGAAAGAACGGAAGACTGACCGGCGCCGCGGCGCTCGTGGCCGCCACGCTGAATATCAAGCCGATCATGAGCGCCATCGAAGGCGTGATCATCAAAAAATCCGTGGTGCCCGGCATGAAGCGCACGATCGAAAAGCTCTGCGACATCGTGGCAAGGGAAACAGTAAATCCCGAGGCCAAACGCCTGATGATCACGCACTGCAACTGTCCGGAAAGGGCAGCCGCCGTGAGGGACGGCCTGTTGAAACGGAGTGCCTTCCGGGATGTTATCCTTGTGGACGCGGGGGGTGTGGCCTCGCTTTATGCGGGAAACGGCGGGATCGTCGTGACGGTCTGACGGACATCCTCAGATCACCTTGATCACGATGGGCAGCTGCATCACCAGCATCGCCGCCGCTGCCTGCAGCAGCAGGATAAAGGGCATGCCCACCACAAAATACCAGTGCCTCGTCTTGTGGCGGAAGAGATACATCCCCAGAATGGAACCGATGCTGCCGCCCAGAATGGCCACAGCAAAGAGGGTGGCTTCCGAAATCCGGAAGCCCCCCTTTTTTGCCTGGTGTTTATCATAACCCATCAGGAACAGTCCCAGCAGGTTGATCAGCACAAGATAGCCGTACAGCCAGAGCCGGACCTCCAGCCCTCCCGATGCCTCCATTTCCTTTTCCCTCTGAAGCTGTCAGTTGCCGTTCACAACGGAACCCCGCGTGCGCCCGTTACTCTGCTTTTTCTCTCTGCAGGCGCTTCATCGCCCTCACCTTCGTGGAAAGGCCGAAGAGATTGATAAAGCCCTCTGCGTCATGGTGATCATAGAGATCCCCCGTCGTAAAGGAAGCGATGTCCTCATCGTAAAGCGAATAGGGTGAGGTTGTCCCTTCCTTAATGATATTGCCCTTGTAAAGCCTGAGCTTCACCTCTCCGGTCACATCTTCCTGGGTCTTGTCGATAAAGGCCTGCAACGCTTCCCTGAGGGGGGTAAACCATTTCCCCTCGTAAACCACCTGGGCGAATTTCGCGCCGAGATCCCGTTTCACCGCATAGGTCTCCCGATCCAGGATCAGCTCCTCCAGCTGCTCATGGGCGGCGTAGAGGATGGTTCCGCCGGGGGTTTCATAAACGCCTCTGGACTTCATCCCGACCACACGGTTTTCCACGATATCGATGATCCCGATGCCGTGCCTGCCGCCCAGGGTGTTTAACTCCCTGATGATATCCGCAGCCTTCATCTCTTTCCCGTTCAGCGCCACCGGAACGCCTGCCGCAAAGCGCAGGGACACATGCTCAGCCTCATCCGGGGCCTTTTCCGGCGGCACGGAAAGCACCAGCAGATGCTCGTAATCCGGCGCTTCGGCAGGATTTTCCAGCTCCAGCCCCTCATGGGAGATGTGCCAGAGATTTCTGTCCCGGCTATAGGAATTATCCGCCGAGAAGGGCAGATGGATCCCGTGTGATCTGCAATACTCGATCTCCTCCTGTCTGGAATTCATCCCCCATTTATCGCTTCTCCAGGGAGCGATGATCTTCAGATCCGGCGCCATGGCCCTGATCCCCAGTTCAAAACGGATCTGGTCATTTCCCTTTCCCGTGGCGCCGTGGCAGATGGCGGAAGCGTTTTCCTTTCTGGCGATCTCCACGAGGCGCTTCGCGATCACGGGCCTTGCCATGGAGGTTCCCAGGAGATAACGGTTTTCGTACACAGCGCCCGCCTTCACGCAGGGCAGCACGAAATCCTCCACAAATTCATCGGTAATATCCTCAATGTAAAGCTTTGCGGCGCCGCAGGATTTTGCCCGTTCCTCGAGGCCGTCCAGCTCCTCCCCCTGACCGCAGTCTGCGCAGACGCAGACCACCTCATAATCAAAATTCTCCTTCAGCCAGGGAATGATCGCCGTGGTATCCAGGCCGCCGGAATAGGCAAGTATGACTTTTTCCTTCATGCAGGACTCTCCTTTCAGTAAGGATTACATTGTTACTGCGCACAGCCGGATCTAACGCTGCACAGTTTCTGACAGGTGTTTGCTTCAAACTGCGCTCAGGGCTGTCCGACAGCTGATTCGTGAACCGGTACAACATCCTACAACGCCAGGCTATAAAATGCAAGACGATCTTCAGAATTTACACCCGCTCCACCGTTTCCTCAACCGCCAAATCCTTCACCGCAAACGATAGCAGCTTTATTTGCGTGCCGGCTCCCCGCCAGTCTGGACAACCCCCCGCAGGATTGCTATACTGAATGTATCTGAAACGCGTCATGGACGCCGTTTTTAAACGATTCC
>CAMOOZ010000225.1 GCA_946621895.1 uncultured Lachnospiraceae bacterium
CGGCTGGAGAGCACAACGTTGTACTTCTTTACCGGATCATACCGGGTCTGACGCTCGATAACGTAGATATCTCCGTTCTTTTGAGGTTGACGGACAGTGCGGGTCTTGACCTCGCAGGATGCTTTGGCTGGCATGGCAGTTCCTCCGTATTGAGTATATATTTATTATAATATATACTCAATACGGAGTCAAGCAGAAATGCTGATAAAATGGGAATTTCTGCAATGTTGAGTATTGGTTTTTCAAAGTGCAACTGGTTTTGAGTACAGCTTATCCGACTTTAGGAATCCTGAATGACAATGACATTATGCGGGCCCGTAAAAAGAAAATAAAACGGATGAAGGTTTTTGATACGGAGGACCTGGAAAAGACGCAAAAGGTGATTAACGCAATGATAGACGGGTCATGGATGGACACGGGCCTATGGGGCGTTGATGGTTGGCTGGAAAAGATCATGAACGGGATCGATCCGGCAGAGTGGGAGGATTCGGCATGACGATCGAGGAAGGCGTGAAGCTGTTTCTGCGGGAAAAGTCAGCATATTGCGCAGAAAGGTCTATGGAATATTATCGGGACAGTCTTGGGTATTTCCAAAAATGGACGGAATCGGAAGGGAAAACGGAGATAGACGGGTTAAAAAGTGGGGATCTTCTGGATTATCAGGCATATCTGCGTGAACGGAAGAAGGGAAACGGATCGGAGCGGATCAAGAATACCAGCGTGAATACCTATATGCGCTCAGTCCGGATTTTTGTCAAATGGTTGGAGGGTGAGGGCTTTCTTTCGGACAGGTTAAAGCTGCCAAAACGCCTGCGGGATGACAGCAACCAGGTTTTTGTGCTGACGATGGATGAGGTGGCCCTGCTGGATCGTGTGGTAAAGGAAAATGTGCTGTCATTCCGGATCTCGGAAGAGCCGCGGCGGATCCTTTATCTGAGGAATTATCTGATTTTTCATCTTATGCTTGATGCAGGCCTGCGCATGAGTGAAGCGGTGAATCTGAAAATGGCGGATGTTGACCTGGAAAAACGGCTTTTGTATGTGAATAAGGGAAAAGGGAGAAAGGACAGGATTATACCGCTGCCGGAGAAGCTGGAAAAGGGCTTTCGTGATCTTTTCGGACTATACGCAGCGGATCAGGGCGAAAACGCCTTTTATCATTATGGTCTGGAAAAGCCGGTAACGGTCAATACGGTGAAGCAGTTCATGAATAAGCTCCGGAGTAAGTCCGGGGTGAAGCGGCTTCATGCGCATATGCTGCGAAATCCAAACTTAAATAAAATCCAAACTTTCTGCCAACATTCTACTCCTTATATGTATTCAGCCAGCAGAAAGTTGTGATTTTATTTTAAGGCATTATTTCCGGTTTAAGCCGCAGAACCCGGTGAGGGAGGAAGCTTTGGAGTTTTTCCATTTCTTCTCGACATTCTTTTCCTTTTCATTTTCGAGAGTTGCAAGTGCTTTAACCTTTTCTGCTGTTGTTATGTCCAGATATTTCATGGTTGTTTCTATCTGTTCATGACCAAGCAGGAACTGCACTTCAACGATGCTGAGTCCGTCCTCTATCCAATGTGAGGCTTTTGCATGGCGAAAAAGGTGCGCATGACTTTTGATCGGGACATCACTACATTTATCATGGGCGATTTTGGCATATATTTTAATCCTCTTGTCCATGGCGGCTTCCGTCAGTTTTTTATAGTTCCCGCCGACGCGGCTATAAAACAGAAGGCGGTCAGGATCGGGAGATAGCCCATGGACTTCTTTCATGTATTTCCTGAGCAGTGCCACTGCCCTCGGAAGCAAATAGGAAGTACGAAGTTTGTCCCCTTTACCATAGATGTTGACATATGGCTTGTTGACATCAAGGTTTATATGCCCGATTTTTACGGATAACACTTCATCCATCCGGGCGGCTGTCGCGTAAAGAATCGTCAAGAATACCAAATCCCTGCGGCCGATTGAAGTGGCTGTATCAGGAGCTTCCAACATAGCAGTAACCGCTTCCCTGGAAAGACCGGACACTTTTCGTTTCGGACATTTTTGGCGTTTGATGCGTTTGGCTTCCTGGTACAAATACTCCATCTTGATGTCTTTGCCGGCAAGATATTCAAGAAACCTACGTAAAGAAGCAAGACGGTTATTGCATGTCTCGGGAGAATTCTTGCGGTTTTCCTTTAGCCACAGGATCCATTTTTCAATCCAATCCTTCTCAAGGTGGTGGCGATCCAGATTGGAGGGGGTAATCCCTGACTCTTCCAGAAACTGGAAATATAACGTCAGCGCATCGCTATAACCTTTTAAAGTGTTCTCACTGTTAGTAAGGAACTGCGGCGCATACTCATACAGGAACTCAGAGATCCTCCTTGCTATTACCGGGGCATCGTCAGTCTTCGTCATCCCACACCTCCGGCACGATATCATTGAACCCGGCTTCGGTTTTTTCGCGCAGCTTATCAGCAAGCCGGGGGACTATGGAATAGTAGTACAGTGTCGACTGAATCCAGCGATGCCCCATGGACTTTGAAAGGTAATGCAGCTTTTCGCTGAAGGTAAAGCTGTCATCTTCCCATGAGCTGATG
Organism: uncultured Lachnospiraceae bacterium; assembly: GCA_946621895.1. The sequence continues at coordinate 2,580 of CAMOOZ010000225.1, forward strand.
TTCACAATCGCATAATGATGCCGGAGGGCATATGGGATCATCCCCTTGGGATCGCCGTTGGACACATGCCAGAGCTTCTTAAAGTTGTCATTGACCCAATCCCTGCCATAGCAGCTGCCCTTCAGGGATTGGAAAAACCATGTTCGGTCTGGCTGGAGCCTGTCTGCGGCATCGTCATAGCTTACCAGAAGCTCCGTCATTGTTTCATGAAGAGCTACATAATGCTGGTCGTAACCTTTTGATTTCTGTATATCCAGGACTCCGTGGGACAGATCAACATCCTTTCTTTTCAGGCAGCGAGCCTCTGTTGTCCGTATGCCGCTGCTGTAAAGAAGTCTGAAAAAAGCGGGGCATTGTATCTTTCTAAGCACGGAGGCAGGTCTGTTTTTATATGGGATGATGCTGTCACATGCTTCGAAAAATCGCCCGAGCTCTTCATCAGAGAACGGATGGGGAACATATTTCCTCCTGTTGAGCTTCGGTGCGGCCGGCACGTTTATGTCAGTCACACCCCGGCTTTTCAGGTATTCAATGAATTGCCTTGCCGGAAGAGTTCTCGTGTAGCAGGAGCCGCTTGTTTCACTTTCTCTTTTTGCACACCACCCGTCAACCATTGCCTGTATGGGCATGGATGAGCGGTCATAGTTGTCGGCGCAATAATGGTCAAAGTATTCCAGGTTCTGTCGGCTGGCGTATTCATTCCAGGATCCGGATGCTTTGCGGTATTTGACGAATGCTTCTAATTCGTCAGCAAACCCTGAACGGAAAGGACTCATATGTCAAACACCCCCTTCCTGACAGGGAACCTGGCAATACTCAGGGCGCATTCACGGAGGTGCGTGATGTCTGCGAATGTGTAGTAATCTAGCGAAGCCGGGTCATCATGCCCCAGGGTTGCACTGACAACCGGGCGGGAGATCCCTTTGCTGATAAGGACGGTGGCAGCATTATACCTGAAAAGATGGGAGCCGCGCCTCTCCCCCTTTTTCAGCCTAATGGATGCTGCATCATATATCTTGGAAGCGATAAGAAAAACTGCACCGGCTGTTATAGGGTCATAGGGACGATTTTCCCCAAGAAAAACATACTCCTCGTTACTATCAGGACGTTCGGACACTATGTAATCATAAAGCGCATTACCGACCATTGCCGACATCGGAAGGGTTAACGGAACATCGGTTTTATCCTGAACAAGCCGAAGTTCGTCATTTTCCCAGTCAATCTCTCCGAGGGTCAATGAAGCTATATCACATGCCCTTAGTGCCGTGAAGAACAACAGCACACCTATCGCCCTGTTACGGAGACTCAAAGATGACGTAGCATCAGGAGACAGTGCTTCATGAAGACATTCCACTTCCTCAGGCTGAAGGTACTGGATGTTTTTTCTATGGGGCCTTGTTTTAGGAAGATAGGCGAGTATCCTTTTTGCATCCTCATTGTACTTTCCCAGGTCTGCCTTGAATACAAGAGATATCTGCTTCCTGTAACCATTTGACAGAGCAATGATCCCTGAGCCATCAGTAAAGAACGACATGGTCGCTTCTTCATCGATATCCGAAAGGCTGCAGCATCCCTTGTTCTGCATAGAAAGCAAGAAGCAGGATACTGCAGATACATTGCCTTTGACCGTTTGAGGCTTGAGTCCACGTTTGAGTTCTACATCACGATAAGTATCAACTATGTCCTTGAGTAATGGGGTGAGCTGGTAATATGCCCCACGCTTTATTAACGGTTCTTTCCTTCGGTAGTCAGGAAATATACCGTCAAAATCAAAGCGCTTTAGGATTCCGTACTCCAGACGATATCGACGTTGCATTTCTGCTGATTGTGTTTGGGTCTGTCTGACCTGACAGGCCTCCTCATACGAACTGACAGAATTTCCATTCTTCTTAAGCCAGTTAATCTCTGTTTTAAGGAGAAGGATATAGCTTTTGGAATATCCATCGTCTTCCATATGTTGAATCAGTTCGTCTGAATGTAATAATAAGTTTTCAATGTTCATAGTCATTACCTCCTTGCCCTGAATGATACAAGAGCAAGGTCGTAACGAAAAATAAAATTTCAACTTTCAGAAAGGAAAAACATGGTATAATCACATTTGTTGGACGAAAGTTTGGATTTTATTTTAGTTTGGATTTCGCAGGAAATCCCAAATTTTGGATTTGTTCCGGCATACCTTTGCGACTTCTTTTATCATGTCCGGTGGGGATGTGTCCGTGCTGCGGGTGCTGCTGGGCCATGCGGATATCGCGATTACGCAGAAATATCTCCATCTTGCGGCCCAGTTTACGATATCCCGTATGGATATTTACCAGCTGGATCCCGTTTTTATATCCGGAAACGAGACACCCTGATCATGAATCCTTCGGATATAAAAAAGACACCGACCCCGCGCAATGCGCAAAACCGATGCCTTAAGTGCGCCACCAGGGGATCGAACCCTGGACACCCTGATTAAGAGTCAGGTGCTCTGCCAGCTGAGCTAGTGGCGCTTTTTCGTGGTTTTTCTCAATGCTGTTTCAAACCGTTGGCTATTATAGTATAATCGGATTTAATTTGCAAGCACTTTTTCATTATTCTTTGAATGCCGCGAAGCGGCAGCCTGAGGCATATCCGCGAATGCGAATATGCCGATAGGATCAGTGCAATTCGGGCCGCTTTCGCGGCACGAATGTGAGTACGAAAAATCGAATATCAATTCGATTTTTCGTACTTCCGCAAAGAACCGCAAAAACTGTAGTTTTGAAGAGGAAACCATGCGTATTTTTGAAACCCATGCCCATTACGATGACGAAAGCTTTGCAGAGGACAGAGACGCGCTTTTAAAAAGCTTTTCGGAAATGGGGATATCCCCGATCGTAAATATCGCGTCGGATATAAAGAGTCTTTCCGCGGTCAGGGACCTGGCGGCGAAGTATCCGTATGTATACTGCACGCAGGGACTGCACCCCTCGGACTCAGGCGATGCCTCTGAGGAGATCATGGAGGAGATCCGGCAGGCCTGCCTGGAGGATGAAAAGGTGGTGGCGATCGGAGAGATCGGGCTGGATTATCACTGGCCTGAGCCCGACCATGAGCATCAGAAGAAATGGTTCAGGCGCCAGCTGAGGCTTGCGCTGGAGCTGAGGCTGCCTGTCGTGATCCATTCCAGAGAGGCCGCAGAGGACACCATAGCCATTTTGCGGGAGGTATCCGGACCTTCCGGCCCGGAGGCGGGTTCCGCAGCCGGCAGGGCTGCCGGGAATGGGGAGGAGAACGACCGGCTTTCGGGCATCATCCACTGCTATTCCTATGGACCGGAGGAAGCAGAGGATTATCTTACGCTTGGGTTTTATTTCGGCATCGGCGGCGTCCTTACCTTCAAAAACGCGAAGCAGCTGAGAGAGGCGCTGGAGATCATCCCCCTTTCCCGGATCGTTCTGGAAACGGACAGCCCTTATCTGGCGCCTGAGCCTTATCGGGGAAAGCGCAATGATTCTGGGAAGCTTCCGCTTGTCGTAAGTGCCCTGGCAAAGCTGAAGGGCGTCTCCGAGGAGGAGGTCAGAAAGCAGACCTTCCAAAACGCAGCGCATGTGTACCGGCTTAAGGGGTTATGGTAAAGCATGGAAAACATTGGGGAAACCGGATCAAAGAGAATGGAACTCAGGCGCCTGCTGGAGGAGCGCGGCCTCGCGGCAAACCACGGACTAGGGCAGAATTTCCTGCTGGACCCGGGGATCATTGAAGGAATCCTTGATTCGGCGGATCCCGGCCCCGAAGAAAATGTGCTGGAGATCGGCCCGGGCCCCGGGATACTTACGGAAGGACTTTTGGAACGCGCGGGAAGAGTGTTTGCCGTAGAGCTGGACAGGGGCATGTGCGTCCTGCTTACGGAGCGTTTTGCCGGACAGGAAAAGCTTACCGTTCTACATCAGGATATTCTGAAAACGGATCTGACGGCGCTGCTGTCTGAAACTGATGGCGTCTGGAAGGTGGTAGCGAATCTTCCGTATTACATTACCACCCCGGTGCTGTTTCATTTGCTTTCGGCAGGCCCTCTTTTTTCCTCAATCACGGTGATGATGCAGAAGGAGGTGGCGGAAAGGCTGAAGGCAGCCCCCGGTGAAAAAAGCTACGGGGCACTTTCCCTGGCGGTGCAGTATAGCGCGAAAGCGGAAAATGTGCTGTTCGTCCCCCCGGAAGCCTTCTGGCCAAGACCGAAGGTGGAGAGCATGGTGGTCCGCCTGATACCGCATAAGGAACCGCCTGTGCCCGTCTGTTCTCCGGAGAATCTTTTCCGGATCATCCGGGCGGCCTTCGGGAAAAGAAGGAAAACGCTGCCGAATGCGCTGGAGGGCGTCAGGCTTCTGCCGGCGGGGGAGCGGATGCCGGGGAAAGCAAACCGACAGGGCACGGCCTTGAAGGGAAAAAGCGAAGGGCTGGCCGCGGGCTTGAAGGACAATAACGAAGGGGATAGCCTGGGGGTAGGGGAAAAAGAGCGCCCGGAGGCCGGGATGACAATGAAAACGACCAGAGAGCGGCTGCTGGACAAGAAAACCGTGGAGGAAGCCATGAAAGCCTGCGGTCTTGATCCGAGGCTTCGCGGCGAGACCCTTTCACTGGAAAGCTTTGCAGAACTTGCAGACATGATGAGCTTCGGCGACATGTGATACAGATGGCAGTTATCTCCCCCTTTCTCCGGGAAGAGAAAGATGGTATGATACAAGGGCTTTTCAGGGAAGCTTCAGCCTGATCTCTTTTAAGGCAAGCTCTCTGCCCTGAAGGATCTTTCCGGACAGGCTCCCGCAGCCCGGGCAGCGGTAGTCAAAGGCCTTTTCCGGGTGATATTCCAGCCCGCAGGAAAGGCAGCGGAGCTTTGCGGGAAGATAAATGATCTCCAGCGAGGCCTCCCGGAAAGCCGTGTTTTTGACGGCGGCGGGATAGTAACGGTGAAGATATTCCGGCAGGATGCCTGTCAGTTCGCCCACCTCAAGGATGACGGAAGCCGGCTGCAGCGCCTTTTCGGGGTTTTCATCGGCCTCCTTTTTCAGGGTTTCCTCCGCAAGGGAGAGAAACCGAAGCAGATAGCTTAATTCGTGCATGGGGTTATCCTAGCGCATTTTTTTTGAGTAGACAAGAAGCATTGGAGTTGATATGATCCCTTTTCTGATCTGTGTGCCCTTCATGATGGGCGCGCTTCTTTTTTTCATCCGGACCTCCAGGATAAGGCGGGGCATGAGCTATGTCTTTGCCTCCGTGATCATGGGAGGAACGCTGCTGTTCTTTATCCGGTGGGTCCTTGACGGGATGCAGGTGCTGACCCTTTCCCCTCCCGGGGAACTGGCGCATCTGGCGGATTACGCGATCCTTGTGGGAGAGCTTGGACTGATGCTTCTCGTCAGTTTCCTCTGTATCCGGGAAAAGAAATACTGGATAAGCCTTTTATCCGTTTTCCCCACAGGCCTGATGGCCGGGCTGGAGCTGCAGGGAGCCGGCGCCGGCGTCCTGCGGATCAGGGTGGATCATCTTTCCATGCTGATGTGCCTGCTGGTGGGGATCATCGGCTCGCTGATCGTGATCTACGCGGCCGGCTATATGCACGGCTATCATCAGCATTTTAAGGAGGTGCAGGACAGACGCTACTATTTCAGCCTGCTGCTCTTTGTTTTCCTGGGCGCGATGTTCGGCTTTGTGCTCTCGGAAAGCCTGCTCTGGATCGACTTTTTCTGGGAGCTGACAAGCGTCTGTTCCTTTTTGCTCATCGGTTATACGCGGGACGCTCAGGCAAAGAAAAATGCCTTCAATGCCCTTGCGATGAACCTTTTTGGCGGCGTCTTCCTGGCTTTGGGCATCTGGCTCTATGTCCTGCAGGGGGGAACGCCCTCTCTGCATGGCCTGATCGAAGCAGGATTAAACGGGGAACAGAATGCGCTGATCCCCATTGCCTTCATTGCCTTTGCGGCGCTGACCAAGGCGGCCCAGCTGCCTTTTTCCACCTGGCTCATCGGCGCGATGGTGGCGCCCACGCCTTCCTCCGCTCTTTTGCACAGCGCCACAATGGTCAAGGCCGGGATCTATGTGCTCTTCAGGCTTGCGCCTGCAATGCAGGGAACGCTCACAGGCCTGATGATCTCCCTTGTGGGCGGGTTTACCTTTATCCTGACCTCACTGATGGCGATCGCGCAGTCTGACGGGAAAAAGGTGCTGGCCTGTTCCACGATATCGAACCTGGGCCTGATGACGGCCTGCGCGGGGATGGGCACGATGGATACGCTCTGGGCCGGCGTATTCCTGATGATCTTTCACGCCATTTCCAAATCCCTCCTTTTTCAGGATGTGGGTGCCACGGAAAACTGTCTGCATTCCAGAAATATCGAGGACATGCACGGTCTTTTCTATATCCTGCCGCGGCTGGCGATCTTTATGTTCATCGGGATCGCGGGAATGTTCCTTGCGCCCTTCGGCATGCTGATCGCAAAGTGGTCGGCCTTCCGCGCCTCTGTGGACAGCGACAATGTGCTGATGGTACTGTTTATCGCCTTCGGTTCCGCCACCACCTCCTTTTACTGGACGAAATGGATGGGCAAGCTGATCTCCAGAAGCCATCTGGGCACCATCGCCTACCGGGATATCACAAAGAAAAACGAGCTGCTTTCCCTGTATGTGCACGGGATTTCGATGGTTGCCCTCTGCCTGCTCTTCCCCTGGATTTCGGGAATTTATGTAAACCCGCTGTTAACGGAAATGTACGGACAGGCCCACGAGGTGCTGCCGCTTCAGACCTTATACATGCTGGTGGGGATCATCTTTGTCGTCTTTGCCGTTCCCATTGCGGCCTGGCTCTATGCGCGTAACCGGAAAACAAATGTGAAGCTTTCCTATATGAGCGGGATCAACGAAGGGGACAATCGTTCCTTTGTGGATTCCTTCGGCGAGTCCAGAAGGCTCTGGCTCTCCAATTACTATTTCTTCCGGATGGTGGGGATCCGTAGGCTGATGCGGCCGGGACAGCTCTTCACGGCGGCTGTGCTGATCGTAATGATCATTATGATCATCGGAAGGGGGGTGGCGTTATGAGATATACTCCTTTTCTGGCAGCGGGACTGTATATTCTGCTGGCTCCGTTAGTGGGCGGACTTTTGGAGGGGGCGGACAGAAAGCTTTCCGCCAGGATGCAGAGGCGCATCGGGCCTCCGCTGCTCCAGCCCTTTTATGATGTGATCAAGCTGTTTAAGAAGCAGGTCATCGCCGTTTCCGTTTCCCAGACCTTCTTCCTTTTGACCTATCTGGTCATGATGATCGTCACGGGAGCCATGTTCTTCGGGGGCGGGGATATCCTGATGTGCTTTTTCGTGCTCTCCACGGCGGCCACCTTCCTGTATTTCGCGGCAGTGGTCTCCTCCTCGCCCTATGCGACCATCGGGGCAAACAGAGAGCTGATCCAGATGATGACCTATGAGCCTGCGGTGCTCTTATCCTGCGTGGGCTTTTATCTTTCCGAGAAGACCTTCAATGTGTCGGAGATCGCGGTCAGCACCTTCAGCAGCATCATATATCTGCCCGGCTTTTTTATCGCCTTCGTGTTCATCCTCACGATCAAGATGCGCAAATCGCCCTTTGACACCGCGGCCTCCCACCACATGCATCAGGAGCTGGTGAAGGGGCTGACCACGGAGATGGGGTCGCAGAACCTGGCGCTTTTTACCGTCGCGGAATGGTACGAGAATGTTTTCCTGATGGGCGTGGTGGGGCTTTATGTGATCAACAGCAGCGCATGGTCCATTCCGCTGGCGGTCCTCGCGGTGCTGGCGGTCTGGTTTCTGGAGATCCTGATCGATAATTCCTCCGCGAGAATGAAATGGGAGTACATGCTGCAGATGACCTGGCTGATCACGCTCTTTACTGCCGGCGTGAACCTGCTGGTGCTGATGCTGGTGAGGTGAAAAACCGCTTGATCAGAGACTTTTTGTTGACAAACCGCAATTGCTTTGTTTGCTTACTGAAAAATGCTTTGCTGGCCAAAAGTGATTCCCGGATCATAAAGTTTGCTTTCCACTGGCAGGCAAGCTTGCCGTGGAAACTGACTTTTGACGCTGGAATCATAAATGGATGATCGAGGTAACAATGGCGAATGTAAAAAAATCCCCCTGGCTGCTGCATTACGACGGCTCCTCCTGCAACGGCTGTGATATCGAGGTGCTGGCTTCGCTGACGCCCGTTTACGACGCGGAGCGCTTCGGCGTGATGAACACCGGCGACCCGCTGCAGGCGGACATCTTCCTGATCACGGGCGGGATCAATACGCAGAATAAGGATGTGGTCAGGCAGCTCTATATGCAGATGCCGCGCCCGAAGGTGGTTGTGGCCGTGGGCGTCTGCGCCTGCACGGGCGGGGTCTTCAAGGACTGCTATAACATCCTCGGCGGGGCGGATAAGGTCATCCCCGTGGACATTTATGTGCCGGGCTGCGCCGCCAGGCCGCAGGCGATCATTGACGGGATCGTCCAGGCCGTGGAATTATTTCAGAAGCGCTCGGAGGAGCATGATAAGCTGATGAAGGATATGAAGGCCTGGGAAAGGAGGAAACGGGCATGACGGAGAAACAAAGGATCCCGGCTCCCGTGATCGAGGAGATCCCGGCCGAGCAGCTCTTAAAGCGCGTGATGGAGCTGAAGCTTTCCGGATATCGTCTGTCCCAGATCTGCGCCGCATATATCGGAGAAAGCTTCGAGCTTTCCTATTCCTTTGCGGAGGACGCAAGCTATGCTTATAGGATCCTGCGGGTCGTGATCCCGCCGGAGAAAGAGATCCCGTCGGTCACGGAGATCGTCCCGCAGGCCTTCTTTTATGAAAACGAAATGAAGGAGCTCTTCGGCGTGAAGATCGCGATGATCCGCCCGGACTATCGCAATAAGCTTTATCGGATCACCAAGGAGACGCCCTTCGGCCCTGCGGCCGCGCAGGGTCAGTCCCGGGAAACACAGGCGGCTGTCGGGGAAACAACAAGGCTTGAGACGGACCGCAGCATCGAAGGGAAGCGCAGCGTGATCCCCTTCGGCCCGCAGCATCCCGTACTTCCGGAGCCGATCCATATTGATCTGGTCATCGAGGACGAAACCGTGGTGGAGGCGATCCCCTCCGTGGGCTTCATCCACAGAGGGCTTGAGGGTCTTGCCGCAAAGCGCGACTTCCAGACCCTTACCTATGTGGCGGAGCGCACCTGCGGGATCTGCTCCTTCCAGCATGGAATGGGCTATTGTGAGGCGGTGGAGCATGTTTTCGGGCTGGAGATCCCAATCCGGGCCCGTTTTTTACGAACGATCTGGGCGGAGCTGGGCAGAATGCATTCCCACCTGCTCTGGCTGGGACTGCTGGCGGACGGCTTCGGCTATGAAAACCTGTTTTATCAGTGCTGGCGGGTCAGGGAGAAGGGGCTGGATCTGCAGGAAGCCACCACGGGCGGCCGGCTGATCTTTTCCGTAAACAAGATCGGCGGCGTGCTGAAGGATATTTCGCCGGAGCTGCTGAACCTGATCACGGAAAAGGTGAAGGAGGTCAGAGAAGAGCTTCTTCCCCTGCAAAAAACCTTCCGCGAGGACTACTCCGTTCTTTCCAGATTAAAGGGCGTCGGCGTCCTGACGAAGGAGCAGGTGCACGCGCTTGGCTGTTGCGGCCCCGTGATGAGGGCCAGCGGCTGGGACACGGATATGCGCCTTTTGGGTTACGGGGCGTATCCGATGCTGGATTTTTCGCCCATCACCGCATCGGACGGAGACGCCTTTTCCCGCTGCGACTGCCGGATCAGGGAGGTTTTCCAGTCCATTGACCTGATCCTCCAGGCGATCGGCAGGATGCCTGAGGAAAAGGAGCTGGCGGTGCCCTTTAAGGGAAACCCAAATGGTGAATACTTCTGCCGCGTGGAGCAGCCCAGAGGCGAGGCGGTCTACTATGTGAAGGGAAGCGGAAAGCCGTTTCTGGATCGTTTCCGGATCCGCCCCCCCACCTTCGCCAATCTGCCGGGTTTGTGCGAAATGCTGAAAAATACGCGGCTTGCGGATGTGGGGCTTCTGGTGCTCACCATCGACCCCTGTATCAGCTGCACGGAGAGGTAAAGTAGGCTTTTCGGCAGTTCATAGAGGAAATCAGCGGAAATCGTGACAAACATCGATTTGACATGAGTATACGGGGATGGTATCATGAAAAAAGAATGAAAAGGGTGCCACCGGCGACGGTCTGGCCTCCTATGTCAGACTAAGAATAGCCGTCCAAGTTGGGAGACCGGGGCGGCTATTCCTGTTCATGCTTAGTATCCTTCGATGATTTATCCCTGCCGAGCTTATAGCCGAGGCTGAAGCTGGTAAGGCAAACGCTGATCACAGCGATAAATTCACCTAAAGTCAACATATCCGTGGCCCTCCTTTCCGGTGCGACTTGATGCTGAGGCATCTGTGCAACAGCTCCATACTCAGAGGGGCGATAACAGTCAATCCCTCTGAGCAGATCAGAAGGCCAGTCCGTCCACCACGCGTCGCGCAAAAGGTGGTACCCTTGCGGGCAAGTATAGCATGACGGGTATGACGGCGCAATACGAAAACCTGCAATTATGAGGAAACCATGAATATCATGCAATACGCCCCAGAGGCGATCAAAAATCTGTTCCGTCCGCCGGTGACCGTTGATTACCCGGCGAAGCCTTATCCTTACCCGGAGGGGGCGAGAGGCCATGTGGAGATCAGCATAGACGACTGTATCGGCTGCGGCATGTGCGTCAGAGCCTGTCCCTCCGGCGCCCTTTTTGTGGACAGGGAAAAGGGAATCTGGCGGATCGAGCCCTTTGACTGCGTGGCCTGCGGCTACTGTGTCGTAAAATGCCCGAAGAAATGCCTGAAGATGGTGCCCGGCTATCAGACGCCCGGCGCGGAAAAGCTTCCGGCGGAATTTCACAAGTCCGAGGCCCAGCTGGAAAAGGAAAGGCTGCAGCGGGAGGAGGCGGCAAGGAAAGCCGCAGAAGCAAAGAGGGCCGCTGAGGCGAAGGCCGCAGAGGCAAGGCAAAACATGCCCGCAAAGCAGGCTGCCGAACCGGATCGGGGATTGCCTGCTGAGACTGCGGTCGAAGCAAGAGGACAGACCGCAGCTGAGAAAGAGCCGGATTCGCCCGGACATAAAGCAAATGGCTGATCCGGGCAGGCTTTTCCGTATTACCGGTCTTGTGCAGGGAGTAGGCTTTCGGCCTTATGCTGCAGGACTTGTGGAAGAGCTGGGGCTTTCCGGCTATGTGCGCAATACCTCAGGCATTGTGACCCTTTATCTGAAGGGAGACCCGGAGGCGGTGGAGGAGCTGATCCATCGCCTTTCTTTATTGCGGGGGGATTCCCCGGAGCTGCCGGGGGCATCGGTGGAGGGGATTGAGGAGCTGGGCGCCGGAGCAGAGGCGCCGCTTTCCGGCTTCCATATCGTCGAAAGCGATCAGGCGGATGAGAATGCCCTGCTGTTTCCCCCGCCGGATATCGGCCTTTGCGAAAGGTGCCGCGCCGAGCTCGAAGACCCGGGAAACAGACGGTTTCGCCACCCCCTGATCTCCTGCGCCTCCTGTGGCCCCCGTTATACGATCATGAGAGCACTACCTTACGACCGGGTACGGACCACGATGTCCGTACACCCGATGTGCCCGGAGTGCGAGGAGGAATACCGGGGAGAAACGCCGGATGCCCGGAACGATCCGGAAACATTTTTGACAGCAAGATCAGATCCAAAGGGCAGAAGAAGGCATGCGCAGACGATCAGCTGCCTTCACTGCGGCCCGCAGGTGTGGGCGCGAATTCCCGGAGGCGGTGTGTCGGAGCATGCCGACAAGGGAACCCCGGAGAGGGCGAGGCCTGAATCGCTGCACGAGGCCGCTGCACGAAGTGAGACGCGGGAAGTTCCGGATGAACCGATTGCACGGAATATAATGCGAGCAGTTCCGGGTGAGGCCGCAGCACGAAATGAAATGCATGAAGTTCCGGACGCAGCCACTGCAAAAAACAGGAGTTATGAGTTTTCCGGAAAAGAGGCTCTCGACGCCGCCGTCTCCTGTCTGAAAGCGGACGGCCTCATCGCGATCAAAGGGATCGGCGGCTATCATCTCTCCTGCCTGGCTTTGGGAAAAGAGGGCATAAGCCGCCTCCGGCACCTGAAAACAAGAGAGCGCAAGGCCTTTGCCGTGATGTTTCCGGATATCGAAAGCATCCGGGAAAACGCTTTCTGCAGTGAAGCGGAGGAGCGGCTTTTAACCTCTTCCGCAAGGCCGATCGTTCTCTTAAATGCAAAACCGCGGAACAGGATCGCGCTCAGCACGAGCGCCTGGGGGGTTGAACTCGGCGCAATGCTCCCGGCGAGCGGTCTGGAGGAGCTGATCCTGGGGGAAACAGGACCACTCATCATGACCAGCGCAAATGCCGGGGGAGAGCCCATGCTTTTTCGGGATGAAGAAATGATCGCCTTTGCCGGAGAGCATGGGCTTGATCTCGTGCTGGGCTATGACAGGGAGATCTTAAGACCGCTGGATGATTCCGTCTGCAGGATCATAGAGCCGGAAGGGGCGGCAGAGCTGCAGCCTGCAGAACGGGGGCCGCAGGAACAGGAGGCTCCCGATGGCGATCCAGCCGCGGGGCAGCGCCTGATCGTGAATCCATCCGCGGGGAAGCGCCCGATCGTGAATCCAGCCGCGGGGAAGCGCCCGATCGTACA
>CAMOOZ010000226.1 GCA_946621895.1 uncultured Lachnospiraceae bacterium
ATCAGGATCGCCGTTGCCGCAAGGTTAAAATAACCGGCGCCGTCCCCGGGCGTGAAGAAGCCCCTGCCGGAAAGAAAGGCAAAAAGGCAGACCGTGAGCAGTATATAAGCCGGTATGAAAAACCGTTTCAGGAAAAGGCCCGCCTTTTCCCGGGGCGTAAAATGCCGGATCAGGAGGCAGGCGGCGGCGCCGGCCGCCCACAGGAGCGCAAAGAAGCGGAAATAATACGCCTGGCTGAAGGCATCGGAAAGGGCGGAAAGCGCCATATCCCCCAGGGAGTAGCCCGCGGCGTTATGCCCCACGGAAAGGATGCCGGAGAGCATTTCCCCATAGGCGGCGCTCCCCCTTACGGCGATAAAGCAGGCAAACAGTGCGCCATAGCAGGCGACACATCCCAGCACGCAGGGCAGTCCCAGGGAAAGGAGCGCCTTCAGCCGTTTCCCCTTTTGCTCCGGGTCGGTAAAGACAGCATAAACCACGCCGAGGATGAACACGGCCTCCAGCGCGTTGGGCAGCCTCACCCAGATATTTGCTCCCAGCAGCACACCGGCGAGGCCAAGAAACCGTCTGTTTCCCCTGATCAGACCGATATAGAGCAGCATGCAGGCGCCGGTGAAAAGGACATAGGTCAGCGTATTGTACAGGATCACCGCAGGGCACCAGCAAAGTCCCAGTGCCGTCAGCTCTCCCAGAAAGGCGGAAAGGGGATCGTATTTCAGGACGCGGATGCAGAAAAAAAAGACGATCACCGCGAGCAGGCCGTAAAAGGGGCCGCAGTATGCGCGGATGCCGGGAAGCGTCTGCCCGCCGGGAAGCATCGTCAGGAAGCTCCCGGCCAGGTTGGCCAGCCAGGTGGAGCCGTACCACATATTCTGCAGGCGCTCCGGATAGAGATAGTTTCCGAGACTGTAGCCGGAATCCGCCAGATCCACCCCGAGCTTCACCTTCAGCAGCGGAAAAAGCAGGAGCGCAAGCGCCATGCCGGACAGCAGAAAGATCCTGAGCTGCCGGTTTTCCCGGTAAACCGCGGCAAAAAGGCCGCCTTTTCTATCTTTCCCTTCTGACCTGTCCATTTTCCACCCGGAAGACCCGGTCGCACTGCTCGATGGTCTGCAGCCTGTGGGCGATGATCACCATGGTCTTTTTCCCGTGCAGACGGTTGATGGACTCCATGATGGCGGCCTCCGTTTCCCCGTCCAGCGCGCTTGTGGCCTCATCCAGGATCAGGATCTCCGGGTCCTCGAACAGGGCCCTCGCAATGCCGATGCGCTGGCGCTGCCCGCCGGAAAGGCGGATCCCCCGCTCACCGATGCCCGTGTCCAGACCCTCGGGGAGCGACCGCACGAATTCATCCAGCTGGGCCTCCCTTAAGGCCCGCCAGACCTTCTCCTCATCGATCCGCTCCTCGGGAACACCGAAGGCCACATTCTTCCTGATCGTGGAATCCAGCATGAAGATCGTCTGCGGGATATAGCCGATGTTTTTCAGCCATCCCGCATAATTGCTTCTCACCTCCACCCCGTCCGCCAGGATCTCGCCCTCTTCGATGGTCAGAAGGCCCAGCAGGATATCCACCAGCGTCGTCTTTCCGGCGCCGGAGGCGCCCACAATGCCGAGGGCGGTCCCCACCGGGATCTCCAGCTCCGCATGGTCAAGGATCAGCTTCTCCGTGCCCGGATAACGATAGGTGATATTGCGCAGGGAGATGCTTTTCCTGACGGGAAGCTTTTCCTCCGCTCCCCCATGCCCGTGAACCGACGGTTTCCCGGCCGCGCCAACGGAATAATCGATGCTCTCATCGTGGATCTCCGCCTGCAGATTATCCGAAACCCCCATGAGGAAGGGCTCGAAATAGGAGATATTCGTCAGATAATTGTTGATCCGGTTCGCGCTGGGCAGAAGGCGCATGGCCGCCATGGAAAAAACGCCCAGCTGACCCACCATGTTTGCCATGTCCTCACCGGAAAGGAGCATCACCAGCAGATAGCCCACCATCCCGGCGATCAGCACTGTCTCGATCAGCAGCCTGGGCGTTGTGCTGAACACATTATATTTCTGCACCGCGCTCACATAGCCCGCCCCGCATTTCGAGTACTCCTCGATAAAATAATCCTCCTTCGCGGCGATCTTGATCTCCTTGATCCCCTCCACGCTCTCGTCGATCCATTTAAACAGCCCGGCGTAGTAATCCTGATTATCCTTGCCCGCTTTGATCATGATGGGCTTGAGCACCCGCTTGATCAGCAGCAGCACGATGACCAGAAGCCCCGTGATCGTCAGGATCATTCTCGCATCCACGACCAGCAGCGTTCCCACGATGCAGGTCAGCACCACCAGCTCACTGGCCAGCTGCAGAAGGTTCAGGATCAGCGCGTACATGTTATTCACATCCGAGGTGATGCTGCGCTGGATCACGGCCGTGTCCGCGTTCAGATAATATTCGTAGGGACGGCGCATGAAGCCGATCATCATGCGCTCCGAGGTGGCAAACTGATTCGTATAGACGAACCGCAGCGTATACACATTCTGAAAGAAAAGAAAAAGGTTCTTTATGACAAAGGCCGCCACCATCGCCACCAGCAGGATCACCGCCAGCTGCATCGGGGAGCTGCAGCCCAGGAAACGGTAGAGCCTTCCGCAGATCCCGTCCCCCGCCGTGCTCTCCGGATCCAGCAGCATGGTCAGCAAGGGCAGGATCATCGTGATGCTGACCGTTTCCAGCACGCCGCCCACCAGCATCAGCAGGGCGATAAAAAGGGTCTGCCGCTTCTGCCTGCCATCCAGCAGCAGATTCAGTTTCTTCAGCATTTTCCACATGGATAAAGTGTAGCATTGAAACGGGGGGACTGCCAACCCCCCACCGCAGAATAACGAGTGTTGCAATCCGCGGCATGCTTTGCTATGATGGGTGTGCATCCGCTGAAGCGGATGCGCTGCGCAGGTTGATCCTTATCAGAGAGGAGTCTTATATGGATATCGCAGGAGTTGCAAGCGCCCTCGCAAATAACCGGACAGCCACGGCCTACAGCACGGCCATGCTGGAAAAAAGCCTGGACACCATGGAGCAGGAAGGGGCGGGCATGCTGAAGCTGATGCAGACCGCCGACGACATGAACGCAAAGGCCCTTCAGGCCGCTGCCACCGGAGCGGGGCAGAGTCTGGACCTCAGCGTCTGAACGAGGGGGATCGTTTCTCTCTGATCCCCTTTTTCACGATCTCGATCCGGCCGGCCTTCAGCAGATGTCCCACCGCGCGTTTGAAGGCTTTTTTACTCATGCCGGTCAGCTCCTGGATCTCTTCAGGGTCGGAATCGTCGTTCACGGGCAGGAAGCCTCCTGCCTTTTTTAATATTGCCGCGAGCTCTGCGCCCTCGGTGCTCATCCTGTTTTTCAGGCTTTCCCGCAGAGAGAGATCCACTTTTCCGTCCGGTCTCACCCGCAGGACCCTTGCCTCGATGCGCCCCAGCGAGGTGATCCCTTCCGCCTCGGCGCGCGGGATCAGGCCGCTGTATTTATTTTCCACCGCCGTAAACAGCCCCAGATAGCTCACCTCATAGACCGTTCCCCAGACCAGATCCCCCTTGCGGCAGGTGGGCTCGAGCGAAAGCCAGGGCTCGATCCGCATTGTGGAGCAGGGCCGTCCGGTCTTGTCCACATACAGCGCCACAAGCACCTTCTCCCCCTCCTTCAGCTCTCTTGTCTGCTCCTTAAAGGGCAGCAGAAGCTCCTTTTTCGCGCCCGTTTCCAGAAAGGCGCCGATTTCCGTTAACGCGGAAACAGTAAGCTCCCTCAGCTCGCCGGGGATGAATTCCATCGGCATCTCCTCCCCGGGCGCTTCCTCCATTCGGACCTCTTCCCTCTCCCGCGGCTTTTCCGCCGCAGGAAGCTTTCCCGCAGGCTTTGCATGTTTTCCTGTCCGGTTTTCCTTCATCTGATCGCCTCCGGCATCACGGCTGCTGTTACGATCCACAGTCTCGCCGTTCATCGTAAGCGGCCGCTTCCTTTCACGGCCGCAGCCTTCTCTTTATCCCAGCTTCGCCTCCAGCGTCGCATACACGCTGCCGGCTTCATCCTCCATGCTCACGACAAAAATCTCCTCGCCGGCATGCACGCGCATCATGATCGTATCGCCCAGATACGCAGCCTTCCGGTATTCTACCCGAAGGCTCCTGATCCGGTCCTCCGGAAAGGCCCTGCCTTCCGCCAGGCAGTATTCGTCGATCGCGTCAAAGGCCATCAGCACATACCGCGCGTTGTTCACATGGCCGTTGGTGTCCAGATGATGCCTGAGGATATTCTGCGCGGAAACAGGCGTCATCACAGCGGGCGTTTTGATCTTTCGCGGCCCGTACTTCATCGGGATCCTTTCCGATGTCTGATACGCGCTCAGCCAGGGCTCCGTGACTCTGGCGGGCTTTTTGCTCTCCAGGTCGAGGAAGGTCCAGAGGGAATCGGCATACGCCAGTGAGCCGGCGTCATTGATCCGCATATAGGCAGGTGCCTCCTCCTTTATCCCCTCAGGCCGATGCCCGGCCTCTGCCGCGGATACCGCTTCGTCTGCCTCCGGCTCACCCGCTGCCTTCATCCCCTCCGGCCGCTGAGCGGGCTCCGCTCCGGAGGCCGTCTCGCTTTTTGCCCGCAGCACAAAATTTCTGCGGCCGAAAAAGCCTCCTATCTCATACGGGATCGTGCTGACCTCCGTGTCCTCCATTATAGCAGGAAAACGGTTTACCTCAATCTGCCAGTAGTTGAGCACCCAGGCTCTTTTATGCTCCAGCAGATACTGCACGCCCACCCCCAGCTCTTCCGACTGAAAGGTGGAGCAGTCCTGAAAGAGATTCAGCAGGCCTTCCCAGGAAAGCCGCCCCGTCCTGTCACATTCGCTGTCCCTGATCCTTGCGTCAAAGCTGTACATCGTTAAAACGCTCCATCCGGTCCGTCGGGATGGGTCCTGTCATATTCCTCCCAGAATTCCGCATCCTGCCAGACCTCTCCTTCATCCGTGGGCTCCTCGGGCATGCTCTCGTCAGCAGTGGTATCTTCCTCGGTATACTCCTCCGTATACTCCTCTTCCGGATATTCTTCGGTATACTCCTCCTCCACATACTCTTCTGCCGGCGTTTCCTCGTAATAAGGCTCTTCCTCGTAATATTCGTTTGTGGTCGCGGCCTTTCCCATGCTGCCCGGCGAAGCAGCGGGGGCCGCATTGGCGGCATCTTCTTCCGGATACTCCTCCTCTATGATTTCCTCCTCCGCGGGCTCCTCTGTGACCTCTTCCTCAACGGTCTCCTCCGGGAGCTCCTCGTATTCATCGTAATCCTCATATTCCTCATAGCTTTCTTCGACATAGCCCTGCGCCAGAAACAGGCTGCCGTCGCCCTGCAGCGCGCTGAACACCACGGCAATAATGCCCAGCACGGAAACGGCGATGGCCGCGATCACCCAGACCAGGCCGCCGGATTCTCCCTTAAACATGCTCATTCCTCCTTCTTAGGCGTATTGCAAACAACCCGGGGCAGGGATCATATGGAATGGTCAAAGTGCCCTGACTGATCCCCGGGCTCTGAACGAACACACATTATAGCATACTTCCCCTGTTTTGCGGCAGATTTTCCGCCGGGCCGGAAGGAAACGGGCGGAAAGCGCACGGCTGCGATAATGTTTTTCCCCCGATCATCCGATAAAGCTTCTGGAAATACGGTTTTTCCGTATGTTTCACAGAATTTGCGCTGCGCTGCGTCCAATCCGGCGGATCAGGGATGGAAACCGGGATCCGGGTCTTATCGTAAAGGGATTTGCCTTAAGACCCCTGGGAGAGGCATGCCCTCAGAAAGGAGCTTTTATGAAGATCGATTCCGGGCGTTTCCGCCAGGAAGCAGTCAGCAGCTATGCAAAAGTCAGCTGGAAACGGACCTCAGCCGGTTTTTCACGCCTGAAGCAGGAAGAAAGCGAGGATGCCCTGGGAGGGGATCTGTTCTCCGGTTTTTTAAAGCAGCACGGTGAAGAGGTGAAGTCCCGTGCCGCGGAAAGGACGAAGGGGATCTCCTCCGACAGGGAGCTTTCCTCTTTGAATAAGATCCGTCTCTCCTGTCTGGATTACCTCTTTTATCTGCTGTTCATCGGAAACCGGAGAGCCTACGGCAGCCCTTCCGAGGGCGTCATCTATGATCCCGCCGATCCGGTCAGCATGAATTCCGGAGGAGAGCGTGCCCTCAGCTATTCCACCGAAAGCTTCGAAGGCGAATACGAGGCGGTCAGCTATTCCACCGAGGGCACGGTGCGGTGCGCGGACGGCCGCGAGCTTTCCTTTAATCTTTCCTTTGAAATGACGCAGAGCTTCGAGCAGTACTATGCGGAGAGTTATTCCGTGGCCACGGTTCCCGGGGTGATGGATCTGACGGATCCTCTCGTGATCAATCTGGAAACAGACATCGCCTCGCTCTCCGATCAAAAATTTACCTTTGATCTGGATGCAGACGGGGACACAGAGCAGCTCTCGATGCCCGGCGCCGGCAGCGGCTTCCTGGCCCTTGACTTAAATGAAAACGGTTTGATCGACGACGGCACCGAGCTTTTCGGCGCGAAAACGGGCAGCGGCTTCGCGGAGCTTTCCGCCTTTGATCAGGATCACAACGGCTGGATCGATGAAAACGACGAGATATTCGACAAGCTGAAGATATGGGTAAAGAGTGCGGACGGCGCGGATGCGCTTTATTCCCTGAAGGATAAAAATGTGGGCGCGATCAACCTGAATGCGCTCCCGACGAGCTTCTCGCATTACGGCGCAAACGGCGCCTTAAACGGCATGCTCCGTTCCTCCTCCTTCTTTCTCTTCGAGGACGGACGGGCCGGCACGATCCAGCATATGGATCTGGCGGGATAGGCACAGGAAATCCATTATCCTCCTTGCTTTTCCTTTGGTTAAAAGCTAATATACTGATAAAAGGAGGGCAATACTATGACACTGGAAGAATTAAGGACGGTGGAATACTCCAATTATTGCCGTCTCATCCGAATCAAAAAAGCAAATCAGGGAGTGGATAATCCCGTTCTGGAGGAGGAAATCAAAGAAAGTAAAGCGAAGCTGGAAATGCTGGGCGTGAATCTCGAGCAGCTGTGATCCTTTGGCGAGGGTTTCGCAATAAGCGAAACCCTCGCCCGTTTTTTGTGCCACGATATCGGGGTCAAAACCCCGGATTCGTAGTCGTCGCCGTCATATTGCACAAATGTATCGGGACGCTTGCCAGGGGATTTGATTTTGACCCCTACATCATGCCACGCCCGGCGAGCGGAATATGTCTGCCCGATCTGACCGCCCTATTCCAGCGACATTCCCTGCATCAGCGCCTCCCGCTCCGCCTTCTCCACCTTCTCAAAGGTCTGGTACACGGAGATCCGCGCTGCGTCCGTCTCGGACAGCCCCACGAAAAGCGCGCCGTAATAATAGGTATGCCCCACCTTCTCGATCCGGACGATCTCCAGAAAGACATGGATCACATCATGGGTCCAGATTATCATGTCCGTTTCATACAGGGAGCCGATATCCAGCACCATATCCCCCTGAAAGCCGATCCCGCCTCTGGACACATCGGAAACGGTGATATGCACCTCTGTTCCGGATCTGTCGTCGATGCGCTTCAGCACCAGCTGGGTCGGCATCTTTGAGCGTTCCGATCTGCGTTTTTCCTTATCCATTTTTTTACCTCATATTGCCGACCTGCAGAAATCATCTCTGAAGGAACAATCCATTAAATTTTATCGTCAACGACAAAATACTTTTGTCGTTAACCTGGTGCGGCCGGCGGCGCGTGGAATTCTGCCGCTGAAGCGGGCGCTGCCGATGCAGAGTCAGCTGATCAGATTAAGTCCCTTAAGCCCCTCCAGAATTTCCTCAAAATGCATCCCGTGGGAAGCCTTTAAGAGGATCCTGTCGCCATTTTGCAGAAGCGCTCCCGCCTCCGCCAGAAATTCCGTGTTGGAAGCAAAATGCCGGCAGAGGCCCTTCCCCTTTTTCTGAAAGCCCTCCGCAGTGCAGGCGGAAAGGGGACCGATTGCAAAAAGCGCCTCCAGTCCCTTTTTTCCGGCATATTCGCCCACCGCTTCGTGCAGGCTTTTCTCCTGCTCTCCCAGCTCCAGCATATCGCCAAGGATCGCTATCCGCCGGTGCGTCCCTTCCGGCGATCCGCCAGTATCATCTGCCTTGCGGCCGTTCCCTTCCGGTAATCCGCTGACATCATCGGCTTTGCGGCCGTTCTCTTCCGGCAGTCCGCCGACATCATCGGCTTTGCGGACGCTCCCTTCCGGCGATCCGCCGACTTCATCGGCTTTGCGGACGCTCCCTTCCGGCGATCCGCCGACTTCATCGGCTTTGCGGA
>CAMOOZ010000227.1 GCA_946621895.1 uncultured Lachnospiraceae bacterium
ACCCCCGCGGCTGAGGAAGCTGCTCCGGCTGAGCAGACACAGGCCCCAGCAGCTGATGAAGCTGCTCCGGCGGAGGAGGCTGCCCCCACTGAGGAGACGGCGGAAGCTCCCGCGACGGAAGCTTCCGGCGAAAAGTTCTATGTCTGGGCATGGAACACGGATTTCACGGCCATCCTG
Organism: uncultured Lachnospiraceae bacterium; assembly: GCA_946621895.1. Next base: position 178 of record CAMOOZ010000227.1, read on the forward strand.
GAAAAGGTGCTTCCGGATTATCTGACGCCGGAGGAGCTGGCCAGGATCGAGTTTGTGAACCAGGGCGATTCCGCCACCTATCAGGACGCGATCGACGGGCTGCTGGCGGACGAGAGCAATGAGCAGTATCCGGACATCATGCTGCTCGAGGTGGGCTATGTGCAGAAATATGTCCAGTCGGGACTGCTGAAGACCACCGATGAGCTGGGGATCACCGCGGACGAAATGAAGAACATGTATGACTATAATCTGTCTCTTGGCACAGACCCCGCCACCGGCGCGACCTCCGCGCTGTTCTGGCAGGCGACTCCCGGCGGATGGCAGATCAGGGCCGACCTCGCGGAAAAGTATCTGGGCACGACAGATGCGAAGGAGCTTCAGGCCATGCTGGGCACCTGGGACGATGTGGTGAAGGTTTCCAAAGAGGTCAGCGATAAGTCCGGAGGGAAGGTAAAGCTTTTGTCCGGCGCCGATGATCTGAAGTATGTGTTCTGCAACGGCTCAAGATCCAGCGCCTGGTATGATTCCAATGATGTCATCGTGGTGGATCCCGCCATTGAGGAATACCTGAAGGTGGCAGGAGAGCTGGAAGGACTGACCTTCGATGTGGATATGTGGAGCGATGAATGGGCGGCCTTAAAGGACGGGGACGGAGAAAGCACTGAAGCGGTCATTGCCTTCACGGGATGCCCCTGGTATTCCTACTGGTGCCTGACGGATACCTGGAACGACAACACCATCCTGATCCAGGGACCTCAGCCCTTCTACTGGGGCGGCACCGGTCTTGCGGCCACGGCCGGCTGCTCCGATCCTGAGCTGGCAGCCAAGATCATCCGCGCCTGCACCTGCGATGCGGAGGCAATGGTGAAGATCAACACCGCCAACGGTGATTTCGTAAACAATAAAGAAGCCATCGCCACGATCCAGACCAATGGCTCCGGCACGACCTCCACCTTCAGTACCTTCGGAGGACAGGATATCATCGGCTTCTATGCGGATAAGTGCGACGGGATCAAGGTTCTGGCAGTCGGCGAGGATCAGAAGATCTGCGAGAACATCCTGCCCACCATCGTAAAGCAGTATGTGAAGGATAAGGATATGGAAAAGGCTGTTGCCGATCTGAAGGCATCCATCCATGACACCTATTCCTATCTGAAAACAGAGTAAAACTGCAGTATCCCCCCGGTTCCGGTTCCCGCGGACCGGGGGGACTTTGTTTCTTTCAGGAAGGTGCGGTTATGAAAAAACATCGAAAAAGAGTAAGCTACGCAAAATATGGAGTCTATTTCATCCTGCCCTTTTTCCTCGTTTACGCGCTGTTCTCGCTTTATCCGCTGCTCAGCACCTTTTACTATTCCCTGTTTGAATACACGACCAGGAATCTAAAGGAAACGATCACCTTCGCGGGTCTGGATAATTACGCAAAGCTGCTTGGACTGGTGGAGGGAGAGCAGGCCAATTTCATCGCTTATCTGGGCAACACCCTGAGGATCTGGAGCTTAAACTTCATCCCCCAGATCCTGCTCAGCCTCCTGTTAGCTGCGTGGCTGACGGATAACCGCAATCAGATCCGGAAAAAGGGAATTTTCAAGGTCCTGATCTATATGCCGAATATCATCACGGCCGGGGCTGTTTCCATGCTGTTTTACGCGCTGCTCTCAAAGTACGGACCTATTATGAACAGCCTCAGGCAGGCGGGACTTGCCGCGGCGGAGGCCAATATCATGGATTCCGTGTGGGGAACCGGTCTGTCCCTTTCCTTTATCCTGTTCTGGATGTGGTACGGGAACACGACCTTGCTTCTGATCTCCGGCATGATGGGGATCAACGCCTCCCTCTATGAGGCTGCGGATCTGGACGGTGCAGGCTCCTGGCAAAAGTTCAGGGACATCACGGTGCCTCTGCTGAAGCCGGTCCTCGTTTATGTCCTGATCACCTCGGCCATCGGCGGACTGCAGCTCTACGATATTCCGGCGCTCTTTAACGCCCAGGGAATGACGGGACTCCCCGCGGACAGCAGCACGACCGTTACGATGTATATCATGCGCCTGTATTCCTCCGACACGGGCAGGGCTTCGGCTGTCTCCATTCTGCTCTTTATCATTACAATGGCCATCAGCCTGCTCATGCTCTGGGTGCTTCGGGAGAACAGAGAGGCGAAAAAGGCAGGAAAGGAGAGCTGATGGAAAAGAAAAATATCCATGCGTTTGCGGCAAAGGAGAAGCGGACAATAAGGGTCAGAACCTTTATCTTTGTGCTTTTAAGCATCCTTTCCATTTTGCCCTTTTACCTGATGTTCATCAACGCCTCAAGGACCTCCATGCAGGTGCAGCAGGGTGTCAGCTTTCTTCCGGGCACCAACCTTGAACAGAATCTGGAGACCTTTGCGGAAAAGCAGAAGGGCACGGGGATCACAGCCGGTGAGGCCATGCTTAATTCCCTGATCATCGCGGTTCCCTATACCATTCTTTCCGTGTATTTTTCCACGCTCACGGCATACGGTCTCTATGCGTATGACTTTAAAGGGAAAAAGCTGGCCTGGGGCTTTATCATGGCGATCATGATGGTACCCACCCAGGTGTTTTCCATCGGCTTTTACCGGTTCATGATCAGGCTTGGTCTGCTGGACACCTACTGGCCCCTGATCCTGCCGGCGGTGACCACGCCCACGGTGATCTACTTTATGCGGCAGTATATGAAAGCGGCGCTGCCCATGGAGATCGTGGAAGCCAGCCGTATTGACGGTTCGGGGGAATTCAGGACCTTTAACCGGGTCATCCTGCCCATGATGAAGCCTGCTCTGGCCACTCAGGCGATCTTTCAGTTTGTTGCCTGCTGGAACACGCTTTTCATGCCCAGCATGATCATTACCTCCAGCAATAAAAAGACGATCACGATGTTCATTCAGATGCTGATGGGGGATTCCTTCCGCACGGATTACGGCGTGGTGTTTCTGGCATTGTCCATCACGATCCTGCCCATGTTCGTGATCTACTTCATTTTCTCCAGATTCATTGTGGAGGGTGTTTCCTTAGGCGGCGTAAAAGAGTAGGAATAAGAATAGGAGTTTCGCAATGGCTAATGTGTCCTTAAAGCATATTAAAAAGATCTACCCGAACACGGATAAGAAAGGGAAAAGAGGAGCCAAAAACGTGGAGGGAGGAGTGCTGGCAGTAGAGGATTTCAACCTGGAAATCCAGGATAAGGAATTCATCGTCCTGGTGGGCCCTTCCGGCTGCGGAAAGTCTACCACCCTAAGGATGGTGGCAGGGCTGGAGGAGATCTCGGAGGGAGAGCTCCGGATCGCCCGGGGGGACATGA